>NZ_JAKMRU010000006.1:0-89420 GCF_025772235.1 Campylobacter sp. IFREMER_LSEM_CL1085
AGGAAATTTAAATGAAAAAGTTAATATGATTGTAAAACAGTTATTATGAGATTCTATACCACATCTAAAAGATTAAAAGAAAATGCTAAAAATTTTTATAAAATAGCCCTATATCATGCCTATAAAAACATCACAAAAGAAGATTTTTTTGTAGGTTGGGGTAGAAAAAAGTCAGGTTTAAAAGCTGTAGAACTAGCTAAAAAGTATAATATAAAATTTTTACTTTTGGAAGATGGTTTTTTGCGCTCATTAAATTTAGGTGTAGAAAATAGTCCAAGTTTTTCTATCGTCAAAGACGATATAGGAATTTATTATGATGCCACAACTCCATCTAAACTTGAAAATATTTTAAATACTTATGAATTTGACTCTAAAGAGTTAGAACAAGCAAAAAAGGCCATAGAGCTTATAAAAAAAGAAAAGCTTAGCAAGTATAATAATAATCTTTGCGTGCCAAAAGAGTTTTTTTATACTAATGAAGAACGCGTATTGATTATCACTCAGGTGGCAAATGATGCTTCTCTTAAATTTGGTTTAGCTGATAGTTTTTCAACTCAAGATATTATAAATGAAGCTATCAAAGAAAATCCAAATGCTAAAATATACATTAAAATTCATCCTGATGTATTAAGTGGTAAAAAACAAAGTGATTTTGATGTGCAAGATTTGCCAAATAGATGTGTAGTTATAAAAGAAAATTATAATCCTATAGAATTATTAAGTTATTTTAAAAAAGTTTATACGAAAACTTCTGGAATGGGCTTTGAAGCTTTGATGTTGGGATGTGAATGTGTGTGTTATGGCGTGCCATTTTATGCAGGTTGGGGTTTAACTCAAGATAAGCAAGCGTGTAAAAGAAGGCTTAAAAAAAGAACTTTAGAAGAGGTTTTTTATGCTACTTATATTTTATATAGTGAGTATTTTAATCCTTACTTAAATCAAAAAAGTGATATTTTTGACACTATTCATACTTTAGCAAAGTACAAAAAGATAGAACAAGCTAATTCAAATACTTTGTATTTTTTGGGTTTTACTTTGTGGAAGCGTTGGTTTATGAAGCCATTTTTTAAAGCTAAGAATAATAAAATCATTTTTTTAAACTCATTAGATGAACTTTACAAAGCGAATTTAAATCTTGAAGATAAAATTTTCATTTGGGGTAAAAAATATGATAAATTTTTATTAGATAAAGATTTTAATAATGAAATTTTCTTAGTAGAAGATGGCTTTTTACGCTCAGTTTTTTTAGGTTCAGATCTCACACGTCCTTTTTCTTTGATAATAGATAGCAAAGGCCTATATGTTGATCCAAGTAAGTCAAGTGATTTAGAAGATATTTTGCAAAATCACATTTTTGATGAGAGTTTAAAACAAAGAGCTAAAAAGCTCATCATTACCATTACGCAAAATAAATTTTCAAAGTATAATGGCTTAAAACATGAAAAGCTAAATTTTAACACCAATAAAAAAATCATCTTAATCCCTGCTCAAGTAGAAGATGATGCTTCTATGATCTTAGGTGGTGCAGGTTATGATACCTTAAAACTTTTACAAAGTGTAAGAAAGGCCAATGAAAATGCCTTTATAATTTTTAAACCTCACCCTGATGTTTTAAGCGGTAACCGCAAAGGTTTAAAAGATAAAAGCATTATTTTAAAATACTGTGATGAGATTATAGAAAATGTCAGTATAGATAGTGCTATAAATGCTTGTGATGAGGTGCATACTATAACCTCTACAAGTGGTTTTGATGCTCTTTTGCGTGGTAAAAAAGTAGTGGTATATGGTAAGCCTTTTTATGCAGGCTGGGGTTTGACTACGGATTTTCATAAAATTCCAAGACGCACAAGAGTGCTTAGTTTAGAAGAGTTAGTTGCAGGTGTTTTGATCCTTTATCCAAGATATATCCATCCAAAAAGTAAAAATTTATGTGAAGTTGAGCTTGCATTAGATATAATGTTAAAAATGCAAAAAGATTATTTTTCTAAATTTTATTTGCGTTGGTTTATAGATATAAGAATTTATATATTAAGAAAAATAAGAAGATTGATAGAATTTATTTTGATTAGATGAATTTAAGTAAAAAGTTAAAAAAATTTTCTGGTAGAAATGTTTTATTGCTCCAAGGTCCTGTGGGTGGATTTTTTCGTAAAATTGCTACAAGAATTCCAAAAGCTAAGATTTATAAAGTAAATTTTAATGGCGGAGATTTTTTCTTTTATCCTTTTAAAAGCATTAATTACACTAAAAGTTTAGCCGAGCTTGAAGACTTTTATAAAAAGCTTTTTGAAGAAAAACAAATTCAAGCTATCTTGATGTATAATGATTGTAGAAAAGTGCATGAAATCGCCATTAGTGTTGCTAAACAAATGGGTATTGAAGTATGGATTTTTGAAGAAGGTTATATAAGACCAAATTTTATTACTTTTGAAAAAGATGGAGTGAATGCAAACTCCACTTTACCAAGAGAAAAAGAATTTTATCTAAGTCAGAAAAAAATTGATAAAGATTTTAAATTTAAAACTTTCTCAAGCACTTTTAGAAATATGGCCTTTGCTTCATTTTTATACTGGCTTTTTGCTTTTTTATTTTCTTGGTATTTTAATAATTCTTTACATCATAGAAGTTTAAAACTATTTGACTTTTTACCTTGGCTTTGTTCAGTATATAGAAAAAATAAATACAAAATTACAGAAAAAAGTTTAAATGAAAAAATTCTTTCCCTAAAGCAAAAGTATTTTTTGGCTATTTTACAAGTGCATAATGATACTCAACTCTCCCATCATTATAAAAAAACTACAGAAAAATTTATAGAAGAAGTAATCATTTCTTTTGCTAATCATGCCAAAGCAAAGTCATACCTAGTTTTTAAACACCATCCTATGGACCGTGGTTATAGGGACTATACCAAACTTATAGAAGATTTGAGTTTAAGATACAATGTCGAGGGCAGAATTTTATATGTACATGACTTACACTTACCTACGCTCTTAATTAACACAAGAGGTACTATAGTGATAAATAGCACAGTAGGGCTTTCTGCTTTATATCATAATAGTCCTTTAAAGGTTATGGGAAAAGCTTTTTATGATATAGAAGGTTTGACTTATCAAAAAAGCTTGCATACTTTTTGGAAAGAATGCAGGGCGTATAAGCCTGATGCTGTTTTGCACGCTAAATTTAGAAATTATGTGATATATAAAACCCAAATCAATGGAAATTTTTTCAAAAATACTAGTTTAGATTAAATTTTCTTTTTATAGTTTTTTGCAATTTTTTTCAGTTTAAAAGGTAAGCTTAAATAGCCTATTTTAAAAGGGGTTCTTGAAGCTTGCAAAAGTGCATTACCTAAAAGATAAGGCAAGTGTGTTTTGGCTATTTGAGCGTGTTTGTAGTCTGCATAGGCTTTTAGTGGTGGTAGATTTTTTTGATCTTTTTGATTTTTAAAATGATCTTTTTTGACTTTTCTTAATTCAAAAGGTATTTTAAAGCAATCTAAATAACTTTTGCTATTTTTCATGATAGCTTCTCCAAGCTTATAGCTTAGTCTTTCTTTTATCCTTAAGCTAGCTCCATAAAGCCTATTGTTTTGATGGATGAAGATTTCATATTCATTTTTTAAGCCTTTGTGATTTAAAAAACGCAAAAGATTATGATTTTGACTTTGTAAAAAAGTTTGCATATCAAGTTTTTTTAGTTCATAGTATTCTAGTGCTAATTCTTTATAAAATGCTATAGGTGGTATTAAAGAATCATGGGTATTTACAAGATAATTTTTACATTCAATTTTTTTATCATCATCTTTTTCTAAAAGTAAAATTCCTATTAAGTCCACATAATCAAGTCTTGGTGTTTTTTCATTTGCTATGCTTAAGCCCGAACTTTCCTCACTTTGCTTGATAATTTGTGTATTAACATACAAAAAGGTTTGCTCATCACAAATTGCTTTTTCATTTTGTATATCTTGAAAAGTATTGATAAGTCCAAAATTTTTTACTAATTTAAAAGATGAGTTTTCAATGCTTATAGATGATATAGCATGGGTTAATGAACTGGCGTGATTCCAAGTGTGTATGCCTAAGATTTGATAATTTTTGAACTCTTTTGGAAAAATGATTTTTTCATTAGCTTTGATATTTATAGTTTTTTCACAAAAAAATGAGTTTTTATGCTCTATTTTAGTTGAATTTGAGGGCGTAAAGATATGAAATTTTCTTTTTGAGCAAATGATATTTTCTTTAGATTTTTTAAACCTGTGTAAATTTTTAATGATGTTTTTACCAAGCTCTTGCATAGCTAGTGGCATAGGGTGGAATTTATAGTTTTGATCAAAATCATAAAGATTATTTTTTTGGTAGTAAAGATCTACATCGATTAGATTAAAACCATAATGAGTACAATTTTTCCTATGAGCTTCATTGATAGCTTTTGATTTATCATTACAAGCTGGTATGGGGAGTATAAGCACTATAGTAATTTTGTTTGCTTTGTAAAGTTCTTCGTAAAAATAATCAATATTTCTAAGTATAATATTTAAGCTCATAGGGCTTAAATAATCATTGATATTTGATTCGCTGATGAGAAAATCACTGTTGATTATAGTTTTTTTATGGCGTATTAATTCATAAAGATTTTGTAAAGAAGTGCTAAGCCCTAAAGCGTAATTATATAATGTAATGTCTTTATTTTCAAGACCTATCCTAAGACCATTTTTAACTACACTATTACTACCACCTAGTAAGATTACATCCATAAATTCTTTCTTTATTTTTTTAATTTTTATTTATTTTATAAAATATTTTTTAATGAATAATTTCAGAGTAAAAACCCCTCATTTTATCTTTAAATAGGTATTTGACAAAGATAACAACTTTAGCTATATTTTTAAATTCAGTATTAAATTTATTTAGGATGTTGATGGAAAAAATATGCCAAAAAAGAGATGTTTTTTATATAGCTGGTTATGATCCTAGAGGATATAGGCATTATTATGCTATGTTTAAAAAAAATTTAGCTGAGCAGAATATACTTTTAAATTATGATTATACTTTATCAAAAGCTCAAGTTAATATTTATCCTTTTTGGCAAATTCAAACCCCACATACAAGTACTTCTTACACCTTTTTAAGCTGGAATGATATAGTCAAAAAAAACTGGTCAGAGGGTATAAAAGATGCCTTGAGTGATTGTTATAGTTTTTTTAGAATTTATACCATCACAGGACTTTTTTTAAAATTTGGTAAAGAATCCCCACATCAACTTATCACAGGTTATTATCCATTTTTTTATGTGCTTTTGAGTTTGATTTTTACTTTATTTTGTGCTTTTGGAAGTTTATTTTATTTGCAAAATTTTCATATTGTTTTGGGAATTTTAGCCTTTATTTTATCATTAGTGTTTTTACCAAAAATGCTTTATAAATTAGGCAAGAAATTAGCTGTTTTTTGGATAGCTAGAATTTGTTCTTTTTGTGCAAATTGGGAGAAAAATTCTCAAGGTGAACTTGAGTTAAGAATGGATGATTTTGCTAGAGTTATTTTTGAAAAACTAAAAGAAAATGCAAATGATAAAAACTATGAGTTCATCTTAAGCGCACATAGCGTAGGAACTGTGCTTTGCATAAATGTTTTAGCAAAAGTGCTTAGAAAATGTGAAAAAGAAAATGTTTCTTTTGAAAATTTAAAAGTTTTAACTTTGGGTGAGTGTATACCTTTGGTAAGCTATCAAAAAAAATCTTTTGAGTTTAGAAAAGACTTAGAGTATTTGGGAAGTAAGAATTTAGTATGGTATGATTTTACTTCTATTATTGATGGGGCTTGTTTTGCACAAGTTGATTTTATACGCACAAGCGGAGTGAAAACACAATTTAGTCCAAAATACCTTTCGGCTAAATTTCATACCTTATATAAAAACAAAGATTATAAAAAAATCAAAAAAGACAAATATAAAGCACATTTTTTATATTTATTTGCCACACAAATTCAAGGAGTATATAACTTTTTTGAATTTATTATAGGTAAAAATAAATTAGAAGAAAAAATCAAATAGGAGGAAAACATGGGTCAGTGTCCTTTTCATCCAAAGCCTTATAAAAATAAAGCTTCTACATTAACTACTTTTTTACTAAAAAGAAGATCTTGGCTTGATGGGCTTTATGAGCGAAGCTATAAAATGATGATGGGTAGAGTAAAAATGCCTGGATTTGATCTATATGTAGTAAATGATCCAAAAGAAGTTAGACGCATTATGGTAGATGAGGTTAGAGAATATCCAAAAAGCCAACTTTTACATGAGCTTTTAGAACCACTTTTGGGTATAAGTATTTTTACAACTAATGATAGAGTATGGGAAAAGCAAAGAGAACTTTTAAGACCTTCTTTTGAAATGACAAGGATTTCTAAGGTTTTTAATTTGATGAGTGAAGCAGCTTCTGATATGATGGCAAGATTTGCAAAGTATGAAGATAAAGCGATTGTAGAAGTAGATGAAGCTATGACTTTTGTGACTGCAGATGTGATTTTTAGAACTATTATGTCATCAAAACTTGATGAGCAAAAAGGTAAACTTGTTTTAGATGCTTTTGTAACTGTGCAAGAAGAAACAGTTAAAACAGCTATGCGAAGAATGTTTCGCTTTCCAACTTGGCTTTCAAATCTTTTGGGCGAGAAAAAAAGACTTAAAGCAGGTGGAGTTATACGCAAGGTTTTATCAGATATTATAAAGCCAAGATATGATAATGCCCTAAATGATCAAGGAAAATATGAAGATATTTTATCATCATTGCTTATGGTGGTAGATGCAGATACTAGTGAGAGATTTTCTTTTAATGAAATTTTAGACCAAGTTGCCATGCTTTTCTTAGCAGGCCATGAAACCACTGCAAGCTCGCTAACTTGGACGCTATATATTTTAAGTATTTCTCCAAATGAGCAACAAAAAGCTTATGAAGAAATCATGCAAGTTGCGGGTGATGAGGAGTTTAAGATAGAGCACATTAGAGCGATGAAATATCTTACAAATGTGTTTAAAGAAAGTTTAAGACTTTATCCACCAGTTGGCTTTTTCGCTAGAGAAGCAAGAAATGATAACAAAATGAGAGATAAGCTCATCAAAAAAGGCTCAGGTGTAGTGGTAGCTCCATGGCTTATTCATAGACATGATAGTTTTTGGGAAAATCCACATGAGTTTGATCCAAGTCGCCATGAAGATAAAAGCAAGATTAAAAAAGACACTTATATGCCTTTTGGTATGGGAGAGCGTGTGTGTATAGGGCAGGGTTTTGCTATGCAAGAGGCTGTTTTGATTTTAGCTAATATTTTAAGGACTTATAAGTTAGAATTAGAAGAAAATTTTGTACCTGATATAGTAGGAAGACTTACTATAAGATCGGCAAATGGTATGAATATAAGATTTATAAAAAGGCAAAAATGAAAGAAAAATTAGCAGGAACTATACTACTTTGCGCTATCGTTCCTTTAGCGGTGATTAGTTATCTTTTTATTGTTATAGTGGGTACTTTTGGTAATCCTGCTAGGGTTAGACAAGGTGTGAGAGCGCTTGATCATTTTGTCAATGCTACTTTGTTTAATGGTTATGCTTGGGAGTCTTTATCGTCTCATGCTTGGAGAGAGCGTGATAAAAGATGGGCTAAAATAGTTATTAAAATCACAGATTTTTTTGATAAAAATCACTGCCAAAAGGCAAATAAAAGAGAGCAACCTATAGTGGATTTAGTTTTAGAAAGAAAGCTTACCGAACAAACTGTCGGTAAGCAGCTTTAGTTTTCTCCAAATAAAGCTTTAAGGTTTTTAAACGCTTCTTCTTGGTTGTTAGTTTTATCTTCATTATTTACTTCATTAAGTTCTATCTCATATCCAAGAAGCATGCTAGCTAGGCGTATATTGATACCACTTTTTCCTATGGCTTTGCTTTTTTGTTCGCTATTTAGCGTTACAATAGCCTTTTTATCTTCAATACTAACTGAGTTTATAATGGCTGGAGCTAAGCTTCTTGTGATTAAAATTGCCATTTCATTAGAATACTCAATGCAGTCAATATTTTCATTTTTTAATTCTTTGCTTACAGCATTGATTCTAACTCCTTTTATACCCACAGTTGCTCCTACTGCATCAACACTCGGGCTATTAGCTTGCAAGATGATTTTTGCTCTCTCGCCTGGAATTCTTGCACTTGCATAAATATTTATAAGACCATCTTTGATTTCAGGAACTTCAGCTTTTAATAAAGCTTCTAAAAATTTAGGGCTAGTTCTACTAAGCTCCATTCTCATACCCGATTTATCAATATATACATGTCTAATAACAGCTTTAATCACATCGCCTACTTTAAATTTTTCACCTTTGATACGATTTTTTCTAGGCAAATATGCACGAAACTCATCAATTTCTACATAGGTATTTTCTTCACTATCTACTCTTACTACGCTACCAAAAACCATATGTCCTACCATTTTTTGGTATTTTTCATAGATTTTTTCTTCTAAGAGTTTTTGAATGTTATATTCTAATTCTTTATGTAAGATATTTACAGCAGTACGGCCTAAATTTTCCAAAGAACATTCATAAGTTAGCTCATCGCCAATTTCTACATCTTTAGCTTCAGCCCTTGCTTTACTTAAAGCGATAAAATGCTCATTTTTATTTTCTAATCTTTCATCATTATCAGCTACTACGATGATTTTTTGATAAAGTTGCAAATTTTTACCTGAATCAACAAAAAATTCATATTTATCGCCATAAATTTTCTTAGCAGTATTAATAAGTGCTTTTTTAACTCTTTCTCTTACATCTTCTATTTGTAAATTTTTCTCATTAGCAATGGATTCAATTATATCTGTGATTTTTTCCATAATGACAATACAACCTTAATTTTGGATTTTAAAAGTTTGAAGAATAAAATTATATCTTTAATAAGTTTAATTAAAAGTAAAATTTGCTATAATTTCAGATTAAAAAAACTTGAGGATGATGATATGGACTTAAAAATAGCAAGAACCTCTGTTGATGAAAAGCCAAAAAGTATAAGTTTAGAAAGTATTGAAAAGGCTGTAGATAAAGAAGGTCAAAAATTTTTCTATTTTGATAAAGATAATGCCCATAAGCAATTAATCGCTTTAGTAGAGCATTTTGAAAAAAAGGGAAAATGTGTTTATCATAGAACAATCAAATATGGTTTAGATGATGCAGATTTTATGTATGAGGTACATATTCTTTGAGTAAAAAACTTTTTATACAAACTTTAGGTTGTGCTATGAATGTGCGTGATTCAGAGCATATGATAGCTGAACTTAAAGAAAAAGAAAATTATGAATTAACTCAAGATGCAAAAGAAGCAGATTTGATTTTAATCAATACTTGCTCGGTGCGTGAAAAGCCTGTACATAAGCTTTTTTCAGAAGTTGGAAGTTTTGAAAAAATCAAAAAAAATGGAGCTAAAATAGGAGTTTGTGGTTGCACTGCTTCACATTTGGGAGATGAGATTTTTAAGCGTGCTCCTAGTGTGGATTTTGTTTTGGGTGCTAGAAATGTTTCCAAAATCACAAAGGCCGTAAATACTCCAAAATTTTTAGGTAATGATATAGATTTTGATGAGAGTAATTATGCTTTTGCAGATTTTAGAAATAGCCTTTATAAGACCTATATTAATATCTCCATAGGTTGTGATAAGCATTGTACTTATTGTATAGTGCCTCACACAAGAGGAGATGAGATTTCTATACCTTTTGAGATTATTAAAAATGAAGCATTGAAAGCTGTTTCTAAGGGTGCTAAAGAGATTTTTTTACTAGGACAAAATGTTAACAATTATGGCAAAAGATTTTCTAATGCTCATGAAAAGATTAATTTTTCAGATCTTTTGGAAAAGCTAAGCGAAATTGAAGGTTTGGAGCGTATCCGCTTTACAAGCCCACATCCATTGCATATGGATGATAGATTTTTAGAGGTTTTTTCTAAAAATCCTAAAGTTTGTAAGTCTATGCATATGCCTTTGCAAAGTGGTTCAAGTGAAATTTTAAAGGCTATGAAACGCGGTTATACTAAAGAGTGGTATTTAGATAGAGCATTGAAACTTCGTTCTATGTGTAAAGATGTGAGTATTTCTACTGATGTGATTGTGGCTTTTCCAGGTGAGAGTGATAAAGACTTTGAAGATACCATGGATGTACTTGAAAAAGTGCGATTTGAGCAAATGTTTTCTTTTAAATACTCTAAAAGACCGCTAACTAAAGCTGCAACTATGCCAAATCAAATTCCTGATGATATAGCTTCAAAACGCTTGAGTGTTTTGCAAGCAAGACATACAGAAATTTTAGATGAAATTGTTGTAAAACAAAAAGATAAAGAATTTGAAGTTTTATTTGAAGAATTAAGAAGTGAAGGTTTTGTAGCAGGTAGAAGTGATAATAATTTTTTGATTCAAGTTAAAGGCAGTGAAGAGTTATTAGGACAAATGAAAAAAGTAAAAATCACCAATCCTAGGCGTATGGTGTTAAATGGCGAAATCCTTTAAGATTAATCTTTTAGCTTTTGGAATTTTTTTATTACAATGGCTAATTTTTTTAACTTGTAGAAAGGTTTATTTAGGGCAAAAGCTTCCAAAAAGATCATGTGTGATACTTTTTTGGCATGGGCGTCTTGCTCTAATGCCTTTTGCTTATCGTAAAATGGGTATTAAAGGAAAAAAAGCTTATGTGATGATTTCACACCATAAAGATGGGGAGATCATTGCTAGAAATATTGCTTTTTTTGGTTTGGATACTTTAAGAGGTAGCACAAGCAAAGGTGCTTTGGCTTTATTGAAACAATCTTTTAAAATTTTAGATCAAGGCGATGATGTGATTATCACTCCAGATGGGCCAAGAGGACCTTATCATAGTGTTTCAGATGGTTCTGTGATGATAGCTTTAAAAAAAAATGCTCCACTTTTTTTGCTAAATTATGAAGCAAGTTCTTTTTGGGAATTTAAAAGTTGGGATAAAATGATCTTACCTAAGCCTTTTTCTAAGATTACTTATAGATTAAGTGAAGAAATCAAAATACAAAATTTGAATTTAGAAGAAGCTAAAGTATTGATAAAAGAAAAATTTGATATGATAAATCAAATAGATAAAGGATAAACACCATGTTATCTTTTTTTAGAAAGTATATTTTACAGCTTTTAATTTGTATTTGTTATGATGAAAAACAATACATTATAAGATGTCATACTTGGAAAAAATCTCAACCAGTTGATACTTTTGAAAAAAGTTTTGAAGATAAAGAAAAAGCAATAGAATATGTTAAAAATTTAAGTAAAGACTTTCAAATTTATTATATTTGTACTTTTTTTACACCTATTGCTCAAGGTGTAGTGCCAAGTTCAAATTTTAAAGAGCTTTCTAATTTTGGAGTAGAAGCAAATAATGTTAAATGTATTCCTTTTAATAATGCTTTGTTGTATGTTTCCAATCAATCTTTGAGTTCTTATAAAGAAGATTATGAGGCTTTTGGTGGTTTAGATTTGCTTTACTCGCCTTTTTCTTTGCTTTATCATTGTATAGCAAATAGAGGTTTTGAAGAAAAAATAGGCCTTTATGTGTATAGATATCATGATTTTGTTGCGATGTTAATTTGTAAAAATGAGATTATATTATTTGGAAGTTATTTTAATATAGCTAGTCAAAATTATGACGAAGTTGATTTTTTTGATGACATTAAAGAAGAATTTGATTTGCAAATTGATGATGAAAGCCAAGAAGAAGAAAATGAACAAAATTATGATTTAAAAAGTTTAGAAGAGATGAGTAAAGAACTTGATAAGCTTGAAGATTTAGATGAGAATGAAGAACAGCTTCCTATGGAATCTTTAGAAAATTTTAGTTCAGATATGAAAATGATAGAATACATCATTTCAAGTGTAAAAGAATTTTATCATAATCCTTTGTATGATAATAGTTTTTTAGAAGAAATTGTAATTTTTGATGAGGAAAGTTTTAGTGCAACCTCGCTAGATTATTTAGAAAATGAGCTTTTTATAAAGCCAAAAGTAGAGCTTATAGATACTTTAAATTTGATGAATGAGCTTGTAGTTAAGGATTTGAAGCTATGAGATATAGTTTAATAAAGCCGAAGATAAAACCAGTTTTTAATCTTTTTACTAGAATTTGGATTTATTTTACTAGTATTAGTGTGTCTTTGATTTTTGTGGTGTTTATTGTTGTTGTTTTTAAAAGCTACTACGCATCTGTGCAACTTGATGATAAGAAAAAAGAATTGGCTCAAATCATAGCTCAAATTAATTCCAATAAACTTAAATATCAAGAATTAGTAAGACAAAATAATAAAGCAGAAATGATTTTAGGGGATTTAGAACAAGAACGAGAGAATGGTAAAAATAAAGTTTTATTAAAAAGTATTCAAAACCTTTTTACTTTAGTGCCTAAAAATATATCTTTAGATGAGGTTTTAATGGAAGATAGGTCGCTTATTTTAAGAGGTATTACACCTACTAAAGAAATGTTTGCTTTGTTGTTAGAAGCCCCATTAAGAAGTATTTTTTCAAATTCTCAAACAAGCTATTATCAATTAGAAAATGGGTGGTATCGCTTTGTTAGTGTAAATATTACTATACCAGAGGAAATGTATGAACAAAAAAGATAAGAGCTTAGAAGAAGCTGATATATTAAAGATATTGATTTACTCTTTTTCATTTGTTGCACTTTGTGCAATATTGATTTTATTCTTAATTGTACCCTTTTTGAAGGATTATAAAATCGAACATTCCAGATTAGCCGCTCAACAAATTCAAAACACCAAAGCATTAAATGAATTACAAGCTTTGGAAAAGGTTATTAGAGATTTTCAAAGTACAAACGCGCAAAATTTAGCTCAAATCAATGCGGAATTTTCTCAAAAAGAATTAATGGATTTTATGAAAAATTATTTTGATGATGTTAAAATAAATCTTATTCCTATTAAAAAAAGACAAGAATATTTAAAATATCAATTTGGAGTTAGCGTAAAGATGAAAAATCCACAAGCTTTTTATTCTTTTTTAAATGATTTACAAAGATATAAAAATTTAATAGAAATAAGTACGCCTGTTGAATTTAAATCAGAAGAAAAACACATTGATCTTAAATTTAGAATCAAAGTGTTTCATGCTTTAGCTATTCAAAAATAATTACTTCATTATTTTGATAAGGAGAGATTTTTTCTTCCTTTTTACTATCTTGTTTTATATCTTGAGCTTCTAAATTTTCTTGTACTTTTGATTCTTCCTTAATTTCTTTTATATTGGTTTTTAAACTAGAAGTGATTTCTTTGTAAAAAGCAATAAAAACTTTATCAATTTCCAAAGCACTAGCTGCAAGACTTTCATTTACTTGGGTTGGGACAGCACTATAAACTTGTCTAAAACTTTCTATACTTGCTTGACCTTTTATAGGATAGTTTAAAATAATAGGATCATTTAATTTTGCAGAGCTTGTTGTGCTTTGGAAAGTATCTTCTTGATGCAAATTATTTAAATGACTTTGAGCTTCTAAAATAATCATAAAAGAAGATTCTACACTATCGCCTCCAAGACTTGAATTTCTTGTAACTTTATCCTCATATAAGTTAGCACTGATGGTAATATTAAAAACATAATCAGGATTTTCATTATCTATAGTATATCCTTTACTTTCTAATAGTGCTTTACTATCTTTAAATAGCTGTTTTTTTAGTAATTCTAGGCTTTTATTGATTCTTTGATTTAGGGTGGATTGTTCAAAATAAGAACTATAAAAAGTATTTTTAATAATTTCTATTTCATTGATTTTAACTTTTGGGCTATTTTCTTTTGTATTGTTATGTTCTTCAAAAGAACTTTTAAAACTTGGCATAGAAATATAATAAGTTTTTTGATTACCAGTGCAAGCACTTAAAAATAAAATTATGCTAAAAAATAATAATATTTTTTTCATTTTCTCTCCTTGTTATTTTTATAATTATACAATTTTTTGCTATATTATGTGTTTTATTATAAAGGCTTTTTTATGGAATTTTGGCAAAATATTTATGCAAATTTTGATGTAGTGGCTTTTGAAATTTTTGGTTTAAAAGTGCATTGGTATGGTATTATGTATGTATTAGCCTTACTTGTTGCTTTAATGGTTGCAAAATACTATGCTATTAAAGACAATATGGGAATTTCAAAAGCTATGCTTGATAGTTATTTTATATGGGTGGAAATTGGTGTAATTTTAGGTGCAAGATTGGGTTATATTTTAATTTATGATGCAAATACTTTATGGTATCTTACGCATCCTTGGCAAATTTTTAATCCTTTTTATAATGGAGAATTTGTAGGAATTAGAGGTATGAGTTACCATGGTGCTGTTATAGGATTTTTAATAGCAACTTATGCTTTTTGTAAAAAAAATAAACAAAATTTATGGAAATATTTAGATTTGGTTGCTATTAGTGTGCCATGTGGTTATATTTTTGGGCGTATTGGAAATTTTTTAAATCAAGAGCTATTTGGTAGAACTACGGATGTACCTTGGGGTATTTATGTAGATGGGGTATTGCGTCATCCTTCGCAACTTTATGAAGCATTTTTAGAAGGTTTTATAGTTTTTATCATTTTATTATTGATAAAAAAATATAAAAAATACAATGGAGAGCTTATTGCTTATTATACAATTTTTTATGCTTTAGCACGTTTTGTTTGTGAGTTTTATAGAGAGCCTGACTTTGGTATAGGCTTTGTTGTTTTTGGTATGAGTATGGGTCAAATTTTAAGTATTATAATGTTTTTATTAGGACTAATTTTATCTTTTTATTTAAGAAATATTAAAAAAAATTTATAAATTTTTATTTTTTTTAAGAATAAAAGTTCTATAATTGCTCCGATATTATAAATTATCAACTTTTTAAAGGAGTAAATATGAGCCAACTCATTGAAGGTTTTTTAGGCAAGAGTGTTGATGGCAAAAAAAGTAAAATGCCAGCAAAACTTGACTATATTCAAAGTGCAACAGGCTTGATTTTAGGCTTGTTTATGTGGGCACATATGTTTTTCGTTTCTACCATTTTGGTTAGTGATGATTTTTTTGATTCAGTAGTTCACTTTTTGGAACTAAAATTTATCATTGATAGCCCTATGATGAGCTACATCACTTCTTTTTTAGCCGCCTGTGTTTTAGTGATTTTCTTTGTGCATGCAGGTCTTGCAATGAGAAAATTTCCTATCAATTTTAGACAATATCAACTTTGTAGAACACATTTAAAATATATGAATCATGGTGATTCTTCTTTATGGTGGGTTCAAGCTGCAACTGGTTTTGTAATGTTTTTCCTAGGTTCAGCGCATTTGATTTTTGTTATAACTAATGCAGATAAAATCAGTGCTGATATGTCAGGCGATAGAGTGGTAAGTCATTTTATGTGGTTATTTTATATTGCCTTATTAATCTGTGTTGAGTTGCATGGAAGTATTGGTTTATATAGATTATGTGTAAAATGGGGTTGGTTTGAAGGTAAAGATGCAAAAGAAAGTCGTAAAAAACTTAAAAAAGCAAAATGGTTTATTAGTATTTTCTTCTTAGTTTTAGGTGTGTTAAGCTTAGCTGCTTTTGCAAAAATAGGTCTTAATAATTACCAAAACAACTCTGTAGCGCAAATAGTAAAAACTTATGATGGAGCTAAATATGAACATACAATATAGTGATGCTTTAGTTATTGGTGGTGGTCTTGCAGGTTTAAGAGCTGCTATTGAAGTTGCAAAAAGTGGTCAGAGTGTAACTTTATTAAGTATTTGTCCGGTTAAAAGATCTCACTCAGCTGCTGTGCAAGGTGGTATGCAAGCAAGTTTAGGAAATAGTGTAAAAGGCGAAGGTGATAATGAAGATGTGCATTTTGCTGACACAGTAAAAGGATCTGACTGGGGCTGTGATCAAGAAGTAGCTAGAATGTTTGCACAAACTGCTCCAAAAGCGGTTCGTGAGCTTGCTGCTTGGGGTGTGCCTTGGACTAGAGTTACAAAAGGACCTAGAACTGTTGTTATAAACGCTCAAAAAACTACTATCGAAGAAAAAGAAGAAGCACATGGTCTTATAAATGCAAGAGACTTTGGTGGTACTAAAAAATGGAGAACTTGTTATATAGCTGATGCAACAGGGCATTGTATGTTATATGGTGTGGCAAATGAAGCGATTAAACATCAAGTTAAAATCATCGATAGAATGGAAGCAGTAAGATTAATTCATGATGGTAAAAAATGTTTAGGAGCTATTGCTAGAGATTTAACTAATGGAGAATTAATTGCTTATGTTGCTAGAGGAACTATGATTGCAACAGGTGGTTATGGTAGAATTTATAAACAAACTACAAATGCTGTTATTTGTGAAGGTACAGGAGCTGCTATTGCACTTGAAACTGGACTTTGTAGACTTTCAAATATGGAAGCAGTGCAATTTCATCCAACTCCAATCGTGCCAAGCGGTATCTTACTAACTGAAGGTTGTAGAGGTGATGGTGGTATCTTAAGAGATGTTGATGGTTACCGCTTTATGCCTGATTATGAACCTGAGAAAAAAGAACTTGCAAGTAGGGATGTTGTAAGTCGTAGAATGATGGAGCATATTAGAAAAGGAAAAGGAGTAAAAAGCCCTTATGGAGATCATTTATGGCTTGATATTTCTATCCTTGGTCGTGCTCATGTTGAAAAAAATCTTCGTGATGTTCAAGATATTTGTAAAACATTTAATGGTATTGATCCTGCTGATGAGGGTCCAAAAGGCTGGGCGCCAGTTTTACCTATGCAACATTACTCAATGGGTGGTATTAGAACAAAACCAACCGGTGAAAGTCAATGGCTGAATGGTCTTTTTGCATGTGGTGAAGCAGCTTGTTGGGACATGCACGGATTTAACCGCTTGGGTGGAAATTCATGTTCAGAAACTGTTGTTGCAGGTATGATCGTGGGAGATTATTTTGCACAATATTGTAAAGAAAATGGTTCAGAAATTGATACAAATATCGTTAAATCTTTCCTTTCTAAAGAGTATGATTACTTAAAATCTCTTGTTAGCAAAGAAGGAAAACATGATGTATTTGAAATCAAAAACAGAATGAAAGATATTATGTGGGAAAAAGTAGCTATCTTTAGAACAGGTCAAGGTCTTGAAGAAGCGGTTAAAGAACTTGAAGAGTTATATCATAAATCACTTGATCTAAAAGTGCATGATAAAGAATTAAAATGTGCAAATCCAGAGCTTGAAGAAGCTTACAGGGTTCCAAGAATGCTAAAAATTGCTTTATGTGTTGCTTATGGTGCGCTTTTAAGAACAGAAAGCCGTGGGGCTCATTATAGAGAAGATTATCCAAAAAGAGATGACTTAAATTGGATGAAAAGAACAAATACTTACTGGGTAGAAGGTGAAAGTATGCCTAGAGTTGAGTATGAAGATCTTGACATTATGAAAATGGAAATCCCACCTGCATTTAGAGGTTATGGTGCTAAAGGAAATATCATTGAAAACCCATTAAGTGAAAAACGCCAAGCTGAAGTTGATGCGATCCGTGAAAAAATGGAAGCAGAAGGCAAAGGTAGATATGAAATTCAACATGCTTTAATGCCTTATGAATTACAAGCTAAATTTAAAGCGCCAAATCAAAGAATAGGAGTTGATTATGAGTAGAAAATTAACAATAAGAGCATTTAAATATAATCCATTAAGTAAAATTTCTAAGCCTCATTTTGTTACTTATGAGCTTGAAGAAACTCCATTTATGACGATTTTTGTGTGCTTAACTCAAATCAGAGAAAAAATGGATGCGGATTTGAGTTTTGACTTTGTATGTAGAGCAGGGATTTGCGGAAGCTGTGCTATGATGATTAATGGTAAGCCAAAACTTGCTTGTAAAACATTGACAAAAGATTATCCAGATGGCGTTATAGAGCTTATGCCTTTACCTGCTTTTAGACATATCAAAGATTTGAGTGTTAATACAGGTGAGTGGTTTGATGGTATGTGTAAACGCGTTGAAAGCTGGGTACATAATGAAAAAGAAACAGATATTTCTAAACTTGAAGAGCGCATTGAACCAGAAGTTGCTGATGAGACTTTTGAACTTGATCGTTGTATAGAGTGTGGAATTTGTGTTGCTTCTTGTGCGACTAAGTTAATGAGACCTGACTTTATCGCAGCTACTGGGCTTTTAAGAACAGCTAGATATTTACAAGATCCACATGATCACAGAACCATAGAAGATTTTTATGAATTAGTGGGTGATGATGATGGTGTGTTTGGATGTATGTCTTTACTTGCATGTGAAGATAATTGTCCAAAAGAACTACCTTTACAAAGCAAAATCGCTTATATGAGAAGACAGCTTGTCGCTCAAAGAAACAAATAATCCTAGCCCCCAAGAAAAGGGGGTTCTTAAAACCTTACTAAAACAAATTTGGCAAAATCATAGCGTTTATCTTGATACAAATACACTTTTTGATGAAAGTTTAATTGATGCTCAAAAAGCAGCAATTATTTTAAGTACTAATCTTGATAATTATGAAAGATTTAGCGCTTTAAATGAATTTAAAAATTTGATGAAAAGTTTAAATTTACGCTTAGATCTTTATGGTATACAGTATGCACAGGTTTGTTTTGTTAATGCTTTAAATTTGGGAATTTTAGACAAAAACGAGCTTTTAAAAGCCTTGGAAAAACTTCAAAAAATCACCGATAATACTTTAATATGTGCTTTTGTATCTAGGCAAAAAGTTATTCAAAAAGATTACAAGCAAGAAGTTAAAAACTCACATCAAACACTAGATCTCATTAATCAAAACTTACAAGAGCTTTGCGAGGATGAAAAAGCTCAAAAACTCTTACAAGAAGCTTTGGTTAAATTTGGTAATATTGATTTTTCTATCGCAGTAACGGGTGTGGTAAATGCAGGTAAATCAAGTATGCTAAATGCACTTTTAAAAAAAGATTTTTTAGGTGTATCTAATGTGCCTGAAACTGCAAATTTGAGTGTTTTAAAATACGGCAAAGACCAAAAAGCTAAGATATATTTTTGGAATGATGAAGAATGGCAAGATATTTTAAAAAGCTCTAAAGATAATCAAGATATGCAAGAGCTTATAAAACAATTAGAGCAAAATTTTAATCTAAATGAATATATTGAAAAAGAAAATAAAAATATAGAAATAAAAATTGAAGAATTAAAAAATTATACTAGTGCAAAAAACAAAATCTCAGCACTTATTAAAAAAATAGAGCTTTTTTCATCGCTTGATTTTTTAAAAGATAATGTTTGTATAGTTGATACTCCAGGACTTGATGATGTTATTATCCAAAGAGAGCTTTTAACAAAAGCGTATATAAGCAAGGCTGACTTTTTAATCCACCTTATGAATGCTTCTCAAAGTCTTAGTCAAAAAGATTGTGATTTTATTATAGAATGTTTGCTAACTTCAAGGGTAAGTAAGCTTTTAATTGTGCTTACTAAGGCTGACTTGCTTAATCAAAAAGACTTGCAAGAAGTAATTAACTATACTAAAAATAAACTCAAAGAAAATTTAGCACAAAAGCAGCTTAGCCAAGAATTATTAGATAATTTAGATTTTGTGTGTATTTCTTCAAAATTAGCTAATGATTTTTATCAAAAAAAAGGTGGAAATTTAGAACAAAGTAATATTTTAACGCTAGAAGAACTTATAGCTAAAAGCTTATATGATAAAAACAAAATTGCTCTAAGTGCTTATAAAAAAGAATTATTATTACATTTAGAAAAAATAGAAGAAAAAATTAAATTTTCTAATAAAATGCTAAATTATGAAAACTTTGAGCTTGATAAGCAAAATCAAGCTATTGTTAATGATTTTAAAGCAAAAAAAGAAAAATTAATGCAAGTAAAAGCAGAACTAAGTGCTATTTTTAACACAAAAGATGAAAATACTCAAGAAATTTTAACACTTTTGCATTTACTAGCTAAGAAATTAAAAGAAAAACTTATAGATGAGCTAAAATATAATCAAAATAATAAAATCAAAAACAACACTCAAAGACTAAATATTATCATTGATACGACTTTAAAAGATGGAATTTTTGATCTTTTAAGAGAGCTAAAACAGCAAAGTGAGTATAAAATTAATGAGCTTAAAAACACTCTAAGTGTGAAATATGATTTTTTAAAAGCTGTTTTAGAGCAAAATTGTGATGATTTTAAAAGTAAGGTTGAAACAAAAATAGAAAGCATTTTTACCAATGATCTTTTTATGACATTAAAAGCAGGACTTTTAAAAAATTTAGAATCCACGCAAGATATTTATAAACTAGAAAGCTCTTTAGAAAATCAAATTTTAGAAAAATTACAAACATTTAATATAGAAAAAATCGCCCTAGATTTAAAAAATAATCAAGAATTTTTTACTAATTTAGAATTTAGTTTAAATTTATACGAAAAAGAGCAAGAAGAACAAATCAAAGACTTAAAAGACTTGATTTTACAAATAGAACAAAACGAGCAAAACTCCAAAGAACTTTTAGAAAAAAATAATACAAAATTACAAAGTTTAAAGACTTTAAAAACGGAGCTTTTAAATGCAAAATGATTTGATTAATGATTTTTTAAAAGCTTATGAAAATGCTTATTGTAAAAGCTTTGATGATAGTTTTGAAGGAAAAATCTTAGCAATCAAAAATGCATTTTTAGAACCAAGCTTGCATTTAAATGATGTGTTTTTAAAAGATCTTGAAATGATTATAGCTAGCTATAAAAGAGCCATTAATGTGGCTATCATAGGGCAATTTTCCAGCGGTAAATCCACGCTTTTAAATTTGATTTTACAAAAAGAATGCCTGCCAACAGGTGTGGTGCCAGTGACTTTTAAGCCCACTTTTTTACGCTATGCTAAGGAATATTTTTTAAGAGTTGAATATGAAGATGGTAGCGATGAGATTGTTGATATAGATGAGCTTTCTAAATTTAGCGATCAAAGAAATGAGCTAAAAGAAACTAAAAGTCTGCACCTTTTTGCACCTATTGAGCTTTTAAAAGATATCACACTTATAGATACCCCGGGTTTAAATGCAAACACCACCGATACGCTAACTACTTTTAAAGAGCTTTCTTTTATGCATAGTGCTATTTGGCTTAGTTTGATTGATAATGCAGGTAAAAAAAGTGAAGAAGATGCCATAAAGGCAAATGCTAAGCTTTTAGAGCGTGGTGGAATTTGCGTGCTTAATCAAAAAGACAAGTTAAGTCAAGATGAGCTAGAAAATGTTTTAAATTACGCTCATTTAGTTTTTGATAAGTATTTTGAAAAAATCATCGCAATTTCATGCAAAGAAGCAAAATTTGATTTGCAAAAGTCAAATTTACCTTTGCTTTATGAGTATTTAAAAGAACTTGATTATGAGCGTATTAAAAAAGATTTTGTTAAAGAAAAACTTAGTAATTTATGCGAGCTTTTGTCAAATCAATATGATTTATTTCAAAATGCGCTAGAGCAATTAGAGCTTAAATTTAATACTATTTTGCAAACTTTCAAAGTAAGCAAGCTAGAGCAAAAAATAAAAATTTTAAATCATAATTGTTTAGATAAATTAAAACTTGTTGGAGAAAAAATTTCTCAAGAAATTTTAAAATTTATCAAAGAAAAAGATAGTAATTATTACAAGGAAGCCAAGGGCTTATTTAAGAAAAATCTTTATGAAAAAGTTGCTTATAAAGCACCATATATTTCAAGTGATGATGCGTTTTTGGCTATGTTTTATAACTCTGAAGCAATGAATAAAGAATTTAAAAGATTAAAAAATGAAATCACTTTAGAATTTAGTCAAATCAAAGATGATTTTTCTTTGTTTTTTACTCATTTAGAAGAGCAAATTTTACTTTTTAAAGCTCAATTTTCAAATTTACAAAAAGAAAATGCCTTAGAAAGTGAAAAAGAATTTGCTAGTTTTAGAAGCTTTGCTAGTGCTAGCGAGGAGCTTTTTTTAAAAGAATTTAAGCAATTATTATTTAAAAGCCAACTTGAACTTGATCTATTTTTAGAAAAGCTTAATCTAAAAGCTTTAGCAAATTATGAAAGTGCTACTAAACTTACTTTGGGATTTTTTAGTACTAAAATGAATGCAAGTAAAGAATTTTACGAGCTTGATAGCACTGAGTTTAGCTTGTATCATCCTAAAGCAAGTGAAGTACATCAAAGAGTATTAACCGAGCTTAATGTATATGAATTTGAAGATTTGCTTTTAAATAAGCCTGTAGTTTTAAAAATTTATAAAAATTATATGCAAAGTTTTGTTGATTTTATTGAGACTAAAAGACAGATTATTTTGAATTTAAAAAGTGAATTTGAGGCTAAAAAATCAATGATTTCTAGCATCAAATCCCAAATTTCTAAGCTTTAAAAATTTTTTCTAAGTGCGCTTTATAATTTGTGAAATATTCTTGTACTTGAGGATTTTTGATTACATCATTGGCTATAAAAGTAGGTAAAGCACTCATTCCTAAAAACTCATGTGCTTTGTGAAAGTGTAAATACACTCCATCAACTCCGGCTCCATTAAAGAATTCATTCTCATCATCAAAAGCTTGCATTGGAGCATTCCAAGTTAGTGAAAGCATGTATTTTTTATTTTTTAAAAGCCCACCTGTGCCATAATTTTTAGTAGGTTCATTATGACTTCTACCATCGTTTTTATAAAACACTCCATGCCCTGCTGTGAAAACATCGTCAATGTATTTTTTCACTATCCAAGGCTCTCCCATCCACCAACCAGGCATTTGCCAAATCAAAACATCAGCATTTAGAATTTTTTCTACCTCATCGTTTGTGTTATAACCTTGATCTATGTGTGTTTGTTGGGTTTGTAAACCAAGCTCTTGTAAAGTCTTAAGTGCAAGCTCATGCAAGCTTGTGTTTAATCTTCCTTTGGAGTGTCCAAATTCTTTTGCACCATTTAATAATAATACTTTTTGCATATTTTTCCTTTTTATGTTTTTTTAAAATTATAATTTAACTATAACTATATTTCAATGCTGAAGTTTATGTAAGATACTATATTATAAGAAAGTTTAAAACAAATATGTTACTTTTTATGATTGATTTTTTTAAAATAATACAAAAATAGTATTATTTTTTTTATTTAAGACTATATTAAAAAATCAAGGAATAGAATTGATATGATTTGATATTGTCAATAAAAAGGAGGAAGATATGCAAGATAATGTCATTGATCGTAGAAATTTTTTTAAATTAAGTCTTTTAGGTGGTGGCGTGGTTGCTGTTAGCACTATGAGTGGTGGAGCTATATTGCATGCTGCAGAATTAACTCATGCGCACAAGAAAACACAAGGAGGTTCAAATAAAATAAGAGGAAAAATGTTTTTTCAAGTGCAGACTGATTTTGATAATCTAAGTGCAGCATGTGAGAGAATTTATCCAAAAGATGAGCAAGGTGATGGTGCTATAGGCTTAGGCGTACCTTATTTTATTGATAATCAATTAGCTTCAGCTTATGGTTATAATGATAGAGAATACTTACAAGGACCATTTATAGAAGGAATTGCTGAGCAAGGTTATCAAACCCCAATGAAGCGTAATGAGATTTTTTTAGAGGGTGTTAAAGCTTTGGAAATAATATCTCAAAAGCGTTATAAAAAAACTTTTTCATCTTTAAAAGGAGTTGAGCAGGATAAAATTTTAGTTGATTTAGAAAAAAATAAAATCGATTTCATAGGACTTAAATCTTCTGAATTTTTTACTCTTTTAAGGGATATGACAATAGCTGGAGTTTTGTCTGATCCAATTTATGGTGGTAATGATAATAAAAATGGATGGAGAATGATGCAATATCCTGGTGCTCAAATGAGTTATATTGACAAAATTGCAAGTGATGAGTTTTTTGACATAGAGCCTATGAGCTTAGCTGATATGGAGGGATGAATTATGGTAGAAGTATTAAAAAAAGTAGATGTGGTAACAGTAGGAGCTGGTTGGACAGGTGGTATAATTGCAGCAGAACTTACCAAAGCTGGATTGACTGTCTTGAGCTTAGAGCGTGGTATGATGCAAACTACGGAAAATTTTGCAATGATTCACGATGAGTGGAGATATGGTATTAACTATGGTTTAATGCAAGATTGCTCAAAAGATACAGTAACTTTTCGCCATAATGTCAATGGTTTAGCTTTACCATATAGAAAAATGGGATCTTTTTTACTTGGAAGTAATGTTGGTGGTGCAGGGGTGCATTGGAATGGTTGGACCTTTAGATTTTTACCTTATGATTTTGAGATTAAAACAAAAAGTTTTGAAAGATATGGTAATAAATTAGGTGATGATTATACCTTGCAAGATTGGGGTTTAACCTATAAAGATATGGAACCTTATTATGATAAGTTTGAAAAAACCTGTGGAATTTGTGGAGAAGAAAACCCACTTGCTGAAAAAATGGGTTTGTTTAGATCAAGTCCTTATCCGCAAGAACCTTTAGAAAATACTAAAATGCTTAAACGCTTCGAAAAAGCTGCAAAAGAAATGAAATTACATCCATTTAGATTACCTGCGGCTAATTCAAAAGGCGGTTATACTAATCCAGATGGTCAAGATCTAGCCCCATGTCAATATTGTGCTTATTGTGAGCGTTTTGGTTGTGAGTATGGTGCTAAGGCTAGTCCTATTAATACTGTCATACCTAAAGCCATGAGTACAGGAAAATATACTATAAGAACTCATAGTAATGTTATAGAAATACTAAAAAAAGATGGCAAAGCTACAGGAGTTAGGTTTGTAGATACTAGAACTATGAAAGAGTATATTCAGCCAGCAGATATTGTAGTGCTTACAAGCTATATGTTTAACAATGCTAAGCTTTTAATGGTAAGTGGTATAGGTGAGCAATACGATCCAAATACAGGCAAAGGTACTTTAGGTAAAAACTATTGTTATCAAATCAATATGGGAACAACAGCGTTTTTTGATGAGCAATTTAATACATATATGGGCTCAGGTGCTTTGGGTACAACTTGCGATGATTATAATGGGGATAATTTTGATCACTCAAAAGAGAAGTTTTTACACGGAGCTATGATTTATAGTGTGCAACTTGGAAATCGCCCTATCCAATCAGCTCCTCTGCCAAAAGGAACTCCAAGTTTGGGAGCTGAATTTAAAAAAGCTTTAAACTATAATTTTACAAGAGCCATTACAGTGGGAGGGCAAGGCGCATCTTTACCACATAAAAGTAACTATTTGAGTTTAGATCCAACCTATAAAGATGCTTTTGGAACGCCACTTGTAAGACTTACTTATAATTTTACAGATCAAGATCGTGCTTTGCATAAATTTATAACAGATAAAACAGCTGAAGTAGCTAAAAAAATGCAAGGAGTGAGATCAATTAAAAAAGGAACTTATTTAAAAGATTATAGTATTGTGCCTTATCAATCTACACATAATACGGGTGGAACTACTATGGGTGCTGATCCTCGAACAAGTGTTGTTAATACTTATTTGCAACATTGGGATATGGATAATCTTTTTGTTGTGGGTGCAGGAAATTTTCAGCACAATAGCGGATATAATCCTACTGATACAGTTGGAGCTTTGGCTTATCGTTGTGCAGAGGGTATTTTAAAATATCATAAAAATGATAGACAATTAGTATAGATATATGTGAAGCATTTTGCTTCACATATTATTTTTCACTACTATCTTTTTCTTTTTTCTTTTTCCATAAATGAAGCGCAGCCCTGCATGCCCCACCAACAATAGCAGCAATGATAAGATTTGTGATGAAATACATCGAAACCATTTTTAATTTGTTTTCATTTTGATAAAAAATGATTTTGGATTATAATATAAAAAAGCATGATGCTATATAAAAGGAAAGTATATGGAAGAAAAGTGCGATTTTACGGAATGCGGATTTAATTATACTTTATCTTTGATTTCGGGAAAGTATAAGATGAGTGTTTTATATTGTTTATTTCGTTATGAAGTAGTAAGATATAATGAACTTAAAAGATATCTTGGCAATATTTCTTTTAAGACTTTAACACATACTTTAAGAGAGCTTGAAAATGATGATTTAATCACGCGTAAAGAATACCCACAAATCCCTCCAAAAGTAGAATACCGCCTTGCTAAAAAAGGTCAAAGTTTAATCCCTATTTTACAAGCAATGTGTGATTGGGGTGAGGTAAACCAAAAGGAAGAAAAATGATAGAATTATTAGATGGTATAAATTTAGAAAAATACATGGGCACATGGCTAGAAATGGCTAGAAAACCTGCTTTTTTTCAAAAAACTTGCAAAAGTGCCAAGGCAGAATATGAGCTAGAGTATGAAGGCTCTACACCTATAATCAAAGTTAAAAATATATGCACAAAAGAAAATGGAGAAATCTCTCAAGCAAATGGCAAAGCTAGGGTAAAATCTCCAAGATCTTTAGCGGTTAAATTTAGTATATTTATGAATATTTTTAACAAACCAAATTATGAGATTATTTACATTGATACAAATTATCAAGTTTCTATCGTAGGTAGTCCTGATAAAAAATATCTTTGGATTTTATCAAGAGAGATTTTAGCAAAAGAGCAAATAAACTCTTTGCTTGAAATAGCCAAGCAAAGAGGTTTTGATACTAGCGATGTGATTTTTGATGAGTATTAATCCTGCTCACTCATATCGATTACATAACGGAATTTGGCTTTTCCTGAAGTGAGGTTTTCATAAGCTTTGTCAATCTCGCTTGGTTTGATGAGTTCAATTTCAGGATAAATTCCATGTTCTAAAGAAAAGTCAAGCATTTCTTGAGTTTCTTTAATGCCCCCAATAAGCGAGCCATATACTTTTTTACCTGCTTTATGTACAAAGTGAATGATGTTAATGCTAGGACTTACTTCATGTGGAGGTAATCCTACTATAGCCATCTCACCACCAAATTTTAATAAATCCATATAAGCTAGCGGATCATAAGGGGTTGGTATGGTGGAAATGATGAGGTCAAATCTTTCTTTTACCACGCTTTTGTCTGTACCGGTATAAAAATTACTCACACCCATAGCTAGAGCTTGTGATTTTTTGTTTTCATTTCTTGCAAAAACACTCACTTTTGCACCCATTTTCACAGCATATTTTACTGCCATCATACCAAGCCCACCAAATCCTGCTACGGCTACGCTTGAGCCTTCTTTGATATTTGAAAATTTAAGCGGTGAATAGGTAGTAATACCCGCACACAGCAAAGGCGCTATCTTTTCAAGTGGTGCATTTTTTGGTACATTGATAGCAAATTTTTCACTTACTACGATGTTGTTTGAGTAACCTCCATAGGTGTTTTCATTATCATGAAATACATCTTTGCAGTTATAAGTGTAGATGGTTTTACCATTTTCGCAAAATTGCTCTTGAGATTTTTTGCATGCTTCGCACTCTCCGCATGAGTTTACCATGCACCCAACCCCAGCATAATCGCCTACTTTAAATTTACTCACATTTTCACCCACTGCGATAACTTCTCCTGCTATTTCATGGCCAGGTACGCAAGGGTAGGTTGCTTCGCCCCATTCGCTTCTTGCAGTGTGTATGTCACTATGACAAATTCCTGCGTACTTGATAGCGATTAAGATGTCGTTTTTACCTACTTTATGGCGTGTAAATTCAAAAGGTGTAAATTTAGAATCCTTGCTAAGCATAGCATAACCTTTGCTCTTAACACGACCATTTTCTAAAAAGATTTTTGAGTCCATTTTCTCTCCTTTGTGGTTTTTGAAATTATAATAAAGCTAGGTTTTTATTGCAATAGGGAAAATAAAGTAAGATACTATACTAAAGGTGCGTTTGTGGGTTTTGGTTTGATTTTTATGGTATAATTATTTAAATTTTTTATCCATAAGGAAGCCATGGAACTTAAGCATTTTTCAGAAGATGATACTAGAGTTAAACTCATAGATGTAAAACTTCACGCTAGCTCTTGGAGTGAAGAAAATATCATAAGAAATTATTATTTTACCGATGGGCGTAAGCTTATAGGAAATAAAAGAGGCGAAAGAAAATTTGCAGATTATTTGTTGAAATTTCAAAACAATAATCTTGCTATTATAGAAGCTAAAAAACAAAGCAAAGATCCTTTAGATGGCCTGTCTCAAGGCATAGAATATGCTAAAATTTTAAATGTAGCATTTGTATATAGCACTAATGGCGATAAAATTTATGAATACAACCTAAAAACTTCAAGCGGTGAGTATATAGAAAAATTTCCAACCCCAAATGAGCTTTTTGCTAGGATTTATGGAAATTTAAAAGAATGGCAATACAAGCTTTTATCACAGCGAGAATTATACATACCCCAAAAAGAATTAAGATATTATCAAAAGATCGCAGTTGATAAAGTCATAGAAACTTTGATTAACGGTAAAAATAGAATTTTACTCACTCTTGCTACAGGCACAGGTAAAACCACTATAGCCTTTGCTTTGTGTTATCGTTTGCTTGAAGCTAGGTGGAATAAAACAAATCAAGATAAAAAACCTAAGATATTATTTTTATGTGATAGGGTGAGTTTAAGAGATCAAGCTTTAGGAGAGTTTAATCCTATAGAGGGTGATTGCGTGGCAGTGAGTGCGCAAGAGTTGAGAAAAAATAATGGCAGAGTGCCTACAAGTGCAAATGTGTTTTTTGGAATTTATCAAAGTCTAGCTTCAAATTCAAAAGAACAAGAAAATGCTAATGAAGAACAAGAAAGCAAATTCTACTTACAATATCCTAAAGATTTTTTTGATCTTATCATCATTGATGAATGCCACAGAGGTGGAGCGAATGAAGAAGGTAGTTGGGCAGGGGTGTTAGAGTACTTTTCATCGGCCACGCATTTAGGGCTTACTGCTACGCCTAAAAAAAGCGATAATGTAGATACTTATAGGTATTTTGGCGAAAGTATATATGAGTATAGTCTTAAAGATGGTATAGAAGATGGCTTTTTAACTCCTTATAAAGTTAAGCGTGTTACGACTACGCTTAGTGAAGGCTATGTGTACAACCCTGATGATATCATAGAAGGTGAGTTAGAAAAAGGCTTTTATAAGATCAATGAATTTGAAAGAAATATTCACTTACCTCAATACAACGATTTTCTAGCTAAAGAAATTTTAAAGCTCATCAACCCTATGGACAAAACCATCATCTTTTGTGCTAACCAAGCCCATGCAAGTGAAGTAAAAAGAGCCATTGATAAATTTAAAAGTGTAAAAAGAGATGACTACTGCGTGAGGGTTACAAGTGATGAGGGTAAAATAGGGCTTGAGTACTTAAAGCAGTTTCAAGATAATGACAAAAGCTATCCTGTGATACTCACTAGTTCTAAAATGCTAACCACAGGAGTAGATGCTAGAAATGTCCGCAACATAGTGCTTTTGGCAAATATAGGTTCTATCATAGAATTTAAGCAAATCATCGGAAGAGGCACTAGGGTGTATGAGGGAAAAGACTTTTTTACTATACTAGATTTTACCGGAGTAACAAGACTTTTTTATGATCCTAAATGGGATGGCGAGCAGATCAAAGATGAAGAAAAAACCGAGGTAAAAACTATACAAAACAAAAGAGAGCAAAGCAACCCTAAAGAAACAACCAAGCAAAAAGAAGTCACTGTGCATTTAAAAGGCACCAAACTAAAAGTGCTTGATATAACGACAAGCTACATAGGAGATAGCGACAAGCCACTTAGCACAAAAGAATTTTTGGAATTTTTAGTAGGAAAGCTAGCAGAATTTTATAACGATGAGACAAGGTTACGCGAGATTTGGAGTAACCAAGCAAGCAGGAAAGAATTTTTACAAAAACTTGAAAAAGACCGCATAAGCGAGCAGGTTTTGGAAGAATTGACAGTGATTTTTGAGCAAAAAGACTGCGATGTGTATGATGTGCTAGCACACTTAAGCTTTAACAGCGAGATCAAAACACGCCATGAACGCGTGCTAAATGTAAAAAATAGTGCATTTTTAAAACGCTTCCAAAAAGAAAAAGCCTTAAAGCTTGTGGAATTTTTACTAAATAGGTATCAAGAGTATGGCATAAAAGACTTTGATAGCGGGTTAAAAACACTTATAGATCTTAGCTCTTTAGGCAGCGTAAAAGAGCTAGTGGGTGAATTTGAAGGTATGGAAAATTTAAAACAATGCATTGATGATTTACAAAGGGAGATTTATGCGAGGTAAAAAATGAAAATTTTAAATTTTGATGAAATAAATTTTGGCTCTTATAAAAATTTTAAATGGGGTAATAATCTTGAAGAATTTAAAACAATTAATATTTTTTATGGTAGAAATTATTCAGGTAAAACTACACTTTCAAGGATAGCTAGAAGTTTTGAGCTTAAAAAACATAATGAAGATTTTTTGGATGGAAATTTTAAAATAAAATTAGAAGATGGTAGTTTTTTAACCCAAAATAATGTGGTAAATTCTAATCTAGATATTAGGGTTTATAATAGTGATTTTGTAAAGGAAAATTTAAATTATTTATATGATAAAAAAGGAGATATAAAAGGCTTTAAAAGTATAGGGGTGGAGCAAAAAAACATAAATGAAATAATTGAAAAAAGAGAAGAAATTTTAGCAAAAAGATGTGAGAAGTTAAAAAATACACAAATAAATCAAGATGATATTTTTAAAAAACAACAAGATAAGATAAAAACTTTAAATGAAAACCTTGCAAATAAAGCTAAAGTTATAAAAAGTAGTTCAAATTTGACAAAACAAGGTAATGACTATAACAAGAGAAATTTAGAAAAAGATTTAGTTGTAATTAAAAATGATGTAAATATCTATATTCTTAACGATGAAACACAAAATCAACTTATAAAAATTTTAGAAGATAAAGAGAAACAAAATATAAATTTTACAATCAATTTTAATAAAAATAGTTTTCAAAATATTTTAAAACATTCATCAGAAATTCTTGAAAAAGAAATTATCATTAAAGAAAATTTAACAAGCGAATTAAGACAATGGTTAGAAGAAGGTTTAAAATTTCATAAAAAACATTCATCTACACAGCAATGTAAATTTTGTAATAATCCTTTAACATTAGAAAGAATAGCTTGGATTGAAAACAACACAAAAGATGATAGTGGAGAAAAAGAACAGATTGAAAAAGAATTAAAATATTTATTAGATAATTTTGAAAGTTATAAACTAGAATCAAAAAATTTATTGCTAGGTATTGAATATGAAAATTTTTATTCTAACTATAAAGATAGTTTTATTGACTTGAGAGAACAGCTAGGAGTAAGTATTGAAAAATACAACGAAGAGTTATTAAAAATAGAAGAAAAATTAAAGCAAAAACAAAAAGATGTTTTTACTCCTATAAAATTAGAAAACATAAATGATTTTTCAGATGAGATATTTTTAATATTAAATAAAATTGAAAATTTATGCAAAGAAAATGATGAATACACAGAAAAATTATTAACAAATCAAAATGAAGCAAGAGAAAGATTAAGATTGAATGAAGTAGTAAAGTTTGCTAAAGATAGCGATTATTTTGCTATACAAGATGAAATTGAAACCTTACAACAAAATATAAATACTTTGGATGAAAGTATTAAAACACAAGACAACAAAATAAACCTTTTAAATAAAAGAATAGAAAATTATAAGGCAAAGCTTAGTAATCTAGAAACTTCTACAAGCAATATAAATAAATATTTAAAATCATATTTTGGACACAATTTATTAGAATTAAAAGCAAAAAAAGACGATAAAGGACAATTAAATGGAGAGTTTGAAATTTTAAGAAATGGCAAACAAGCTAAGAATTTAAGTGAGGGTGAGTGTAGCTTGGTAGCTTTTTGTTATTTTGTAGCAAGTTTGGAAGATGCAAACACCAAAGATAAAAATCCTATAATATGGATAGACGACCCTATCTCCAGTCTTGATAACAATCATATATTTTTTATTTTTTCTTTAATAGAAAATGAAATAATAAAAAAAGATTCTTTTGAGCAATTTTTTATATCTACTCACAATTTAGATTTTTTAAAATATATAAAAAGATTAAAGAAAAGCAAACCTAAACAAAATGAAAACGATAAAACAGAGTATGAGTTTCCACAATACTATTTTATTGAAAAAAGTGTCAAAGAAAGTATGGAAACAAGCGAAATTAAAAATCTATCAAAATGCTTGAAAAAATATACAACAGAATTTAATTATCTTTTTGAACAAATCTATAATTTTAAAAATATTGATGATATGCACAATGAAGATTTAAAAACTTCCATTGTTTATAATTTTGGAAATAATTTAAGAAAATTTCTTGAGATTTATTTATTTTTTAAATATCCAAATAATTTTGAGAGTTTAAATCAAGAATTAATCGAAAGATTTTTTAATGATACATATCAAAGTGATAATATTGACGAAAATTATCAAAAAATGGTAGCAAGTATTACAAATAGGTATCACAATGAATATTCGCATTTGAGAGAGATATTTAGCAGGGGGATGCAACCTATTGATATAGAAGAAAGCAAAAAAATAGCTAGTTTTGTTTTAAAAATGATGAAAAAAAATGATAAAAATCAATTTAAAGCACTTGTAAGAAGTATAAGCAATGATGGATAAAATAAGCTATTCAATGACAAAATTACCGCAGGGTTGGGAAGTTAAAAAACTTGGTGATATTGCTGAAATTTCAAGTGGTGGAACTCCGTCAAGAAATAAAAAAGAATATTGGGAGAATGGAACTATACCTTGGGTAAAGATAAAAGACATTAAAGAAAAATTTATTTCTACTACTGAAGAATTTATCACCGAAGATGGTTTAAAAAATTCTTCAGCAAAATTGTTTAAAAAAGGAACTTTACTTTATTCTATTTTTGCTACTTTGGGTGAGGTTGCTATTTTAGATATAGATGCAACAACAAATCAAGCTATTGCAGGAATAAATATAAAAGAAAATAACATAAATAGTTTATATTTAATGTATTTTTTAAGAAGTATAAAAGATGAAATTTGCAGTAAGGGGCGTGGGGTAGCTCAAAATAATCTAAATTTAACTATATTAAAGCAAATTAAAATCCCACTACCACCTTTACAAGAGCAAGAAAGGATAGTGGGGATTTTAGATGAGAGTTTTGCAAAGATAGATGAAAGTATTAAAATTTTAGAGCAAGATTTGCTAAATTTAGATGAGTTAATCCAAAGTGCCTTGCAAAAAGCTTTTAACCCTTTAAAGGATAATACTAAGGAAAACTACAAACTCCCACAAGGTTGGGAGAAATTTAATTTCGATAATATTTTTTACAGCCCAAGTTCTAAAAATTATCAATTAAATACTAAGGATTATTTAGAAAAAGGTTGCATACCCATAATAGATCAATCTAAAAAATTTATTATTGGATATTCAAATAATTATGAAAAAGTATTTAAAATAAATAATTGCAATAACTCATGTATAATTTTTGGCGATCACACTAGGGTTTTAAAATTTATAGATTTTGATTTTATTGTTGGTGCAGATGGGGTAAAAATATTATTAAATAAAGACATAGAAAGATTTAATACAAAATTTTTATTTTTTCAACTATTATACAAAGATATTCCATTATTAGGATATCGAAGGCATTTTAGTGTGCTAAAACAAAATACTTTCAGTATTCCACCACTTAAAGAGCAAGAGCAAATCGCTTCGCATTTAGATGAACTTTCTTCTCATGTAAAAAATTTAAAGCAAAACTATCAAATGCAGATAAAAAATCTACAAGAGCTTAAAAAGTCCTTACTAGATAAAGCTTTTCAAGGAAGATTATAAATGTTAAAATTTTTATCAAATTTTAACATATGGGTTAGATATGTTAAAAATTTTTGATTTTTTTAGCATATTTTTTGAAGGATAAAAATGCAAAGAAACATCAAACGAAATCTTGCTATGGATTTTTTAAGTTTTAGTTTAGAAAATCAAGAAGATTTTTTAGAAGTGATTTATAAAGATGATGATATATGGCTTAGCGTGGCTTTAATGGCTAAGTTATTTGAATGTTCTAGTGATAATATTTATCTACACCTTAGTAATATCTATAAAGAAAATGAACTTGATAAAAATTCAACTTCCGAGGAAATCTCGGTAGTTCAAAAAGAGGGTAAAAGAGAAGTTAAAAGGAAGATAGCATTTTATAATCTTGATGTTATTATAAGTGTAGGGTATAGAATAAATTCTTATAAAGCCACAAAGTTTAGACAATGGGCTACAACAATCTTAAAACAATTTAGCATTAAAGGATATGTGTTAGATAAAGAGCGTTTGAAAAATGGTAGTGTGATAAATAAAAACTATTTTGATGAACTCTTAGAAGAAATCAGAGAAATAAGAGCTAGCGAAAGGTTGTTTTATCAAAAGATAACAGATATTTATACAACAGCGATTGATTATGACAAAAATGATGAATTGACTAAAGAGTTTTTTGCTAGTGTGCAAAATAAACTCCATTTTGCTACACATGGACACACTGCAGCAGAGCTTATAAAACAAAGAGCAGATCATAAAAAAGAAAATATGGGACTTTATACATGGAAAAATGCCCCTGAAGGAAAAATTTTACAAAGCGATGTGGTGATTGCTAAAAATTATCTTAGTCAAGATGAACTTTTAGAGTTAAATCGTATAGTTGGTATGTATCTTGACTATGCTGAAGATAGAGCAAAGAAAAACATAGCTATGACTATGCAAGATTGGAAAGATAGATTAGATATTTTTTTAGAATTTAATGAAAGAGAAATTTTAAAAGATAATGGCAAAATAAGTAAGAAATTAGCAGATGATTTTGCTAAGGAAGAATTTTATAAATTTAGAGTTATTCAAGATAAAAACTATAAGTCAGATTTTGATAAGGTTATTTTAAAAGCTTTAAAGGATAAAAATGCAAAGTAAAATCGATAAAATCACAGATATTCTAAGACGCGATGATGGCATAAGCGGTGCTATGCATTATAGTGAGCAGATTAGCTGGGTGCTTTTTTTGAAATTTTTAGATGATTATGAAGAAGAGTTAAAGCTAGAAGCTGAGCTAGATGAAAAGCCTTATAGGGCTATTTTGCAAGAAAAATTTAGTTGGAGGGCTTGGGCAGCACCTAAAACAAGTGAAGGAAAGCTTGATGTAAAAAACGCTTTAAGTGGAAGTGATTTGCTAAGCTTTGTGAATGATGAGCTTTTTCCATACCTAAAAAGTTTCAAAGATAATGAAAATTTCAAAAGTATAGAGTATAAGATAGGCGGAATTTTTGAATTTATAGACAACCGCATAGCTAATGGCCATACTTTAAGAGAGGTTATAAATTTAGTTGATGAGCTAAGTTTTAGCAAAGAAAGTGATGTATTTGCTTTGGGTGAGGTTTATGAGAAGCTTTTAAAAGACATGGGAAGTGATGGGGGAAATAGCGGGGAGTTTTATACCCCAAGACCTTTGGTTAGAGCTATGGTGGAGGTGCTAGACCCTAAAGCAAAAGAGAGAATTTACGATCCTGCGTGTGGGAGTTGTGGATTTTTAGTAGAGAGTTTTTTGCATATTCTCTATGAAGATAGGGCAAAAAAGAAAAAAGCAAATTTGAGTGTGGAGGAACTTGAATTTTTACAAAATGATGCCTTGTTCGGTAAAGAAAAAACTCCACTTAGTTATGCAATGGGTGTGATGAATATGATTTTACATGAGGTTAAGTCCCCAAATATCATCAAAACCAATACTCTAAATAAAAAAATCACAGACATAACTGAAAATGAAAAATACGAAGTGATTTTGGCAAATCCTCCTTTTGGTGGTAAAGAAAAAGATCAAATTCAAAATAACTTTCCTGTAAAATCAAACGCTACTGAGCTTTTGTTTTTACAACATATTTTAAAGTCTTTGAAAAACAATGGAAGATGTGCCATAGTAGTGCCTGAAGGGGTGCTTTTTCAAAATTCAAATGCCTTTGTGAGTGTAAAAAAAGACTTGCTAGAAAATTTTAATCTTGAATGTGTTTTAAGCTTGCCAAGTGGGATATTTTTACCTTATAGTGCGGTAAAAACTAATGTGCTTTTTTTCTCTAAAGGGCAAAGAAGCATTTGTGGTGAAAATGATGAAAGTGTCTATTACTATGAGCTTGTACCACCTTTTAAATTGACTAAAAATAAACCTTTAGAATACACGCATTTGCAAGAATTTTTAAAATGTTATAAAGAAAGAAAAATCACGGCTAATTCTTATTTGGTAAGTAAAAAAGAACTTGAAGAAAGAAATTATGATTTAAGTGCTAAAAATCCAAATACAAAAGAAGAAAAAACCTTGCGTGAAGTGAGTGAAATTTTAAGCGAGTTAGAGCAAAATCAAAAACAAGCAAAAATGCTTTTTGAAAAAATTCAAAAAGCACTTGTTTAAGGCATAAAAATTATATCAACCAAATCATTTTCTTTTATATCATCATTTGCTATCATAAGTGCAGCTTTGTTGTTTAAATTATTTATGATAGCACTTGAACCTTGTTTTTTGCCTTTTAAATTGGCATAAATTTTTCCGTCTTTAAATTCTACATTACAAGCTACAAATTCTAAATGCGGACTTTTTTTCTTATAGTCAGTATTTGCAAATGCCTTAAATACATAGTCTTTTTCTTGTAAAAGCCAAGCATTTAAAAGTTCTCTTACATATAAATTAAACATTACCATAGCCGAGTATGGAAAACCCGGTAGAGCAAAGATGAATTTGTCTTCAAATTTGGCTATTTTGATGTGTTTGCCAGGCTTTACATCGACTTTGTCTAGGATGACTTCGTACTCTTTAACAGCTTGTTTTAAAAAATCAAAATCCCCCATGGAAACTCCACCGGTGGTAACTAAAATATCACACGCATTAAGTGCTTGTTTTAAAACACTTGGGGTTTTTTGCATATCATCTTTTAAAAGTGGAAAAATTCTAGCTTCAGCACCAAGTTTTTTTGCCATATTAGCTATGGCTACATGGTTTGATGAGCGAATTTGTGCAGAGTGCTCCAAGCTTTCGCCTAAGTCTTTGATTTCACTTCCACTACTTAGCACGCCTATGATAGGTTTAGCAAATACACTAATGTGAAAATATCCAAGCTCAGCTAAAAGTGCTATCTCGCTATAGCCTAGCTTTGTGCCTTTTGTGAGTAAAATTTCACCTTCGGTGTAGCTCTCGCCCACCTTTCTTACAGCAAAGCCTTGTGGAACTTTTTCTTTTATATAAATCACACCATTTTTAACTTCAACTTTTTCCACAGGCACTAAGGTATCACAACCTTCACTCATCAAAGAGCCTGTAAAGGTTTTAACACATTCTTTATTTTGTATTTTAAAGCTTGGAAAAATTCCCGCAGGTACTTCGCCTATGATAGACAAAGGCTCATCTTGCTCACTAAATTTAATCGCATAGCCATCCATAGAAGCAGTAGGAAATTGAGGGTTGTTAGTAGAAGCTTTGATGTCTATGGCTAAAATTCTATCTAAGCACTGTGTTAAAGCGATATTTTCTATCTTTTCATATGCTTGTATGTGTGAATGAAGTATGTCTAAACTTTGACTATAAGAAGTTAGCATTTTAGTCCTTAGTGCTTAAAATTCCTGCTCCTTGAAGTTTCAAAGAGCGTTCTTTGGCATAAATTTTTTCGCCATTAATGATATCATATTTCCATATAGGCGCACTTGCTTTAAAATCTTCTACAAAATCATTAATTAACTTAAGTCCTAATTTTCTTTGCTTACTTAAAACCCCAGCAAAATAAGAACTCTCATGCACCTTAACTTCACCGATAGAGTGAGCAAACATCAAGCTTACATTTTCATTTGCAAGTTTTTGGCACCATTTTTCAAACCAAGTTTTTAATAAAGGCTCATATATATCAAAACTCAAAGCCTCAATCTCATCTTCAGCCCTCACTATACCGCAAAATGTGATTAAAGCTCCGCAGTTTTTATCTTTAGCATATTCATACCATCTAGCATAAATGCTAGGAATTTCTAAGGCTCCTTGATGTAATTCAAACATAACTCATCCTCCACAAACCGGTGGTAATAAACAAATTTTATCCCCATCTTTTAAGGTAGTTTCATCATCAAAAACCATTTCATCATTTAAAGCAACTGCACAAAGTTCAAGCCATTCTTTTAAGCTTTCATCTTGCCCTAAAATTGCTTTTAATTCTTTAAGATTACTTACATTTAGTTCTAAGCTTTCTTTGTTAATTGGCCCTAGAAATTCAACTTTTACCATTTTTTTTACCTTTATTCTTTGATTTCTAAAATTCCCATCATTCCAAGATCTTCATGCTCTAAAATATGGCAGTGAAACATTCTAATACCGGTAAATTTTTGACTCATTCTAAGTCTTAATTCTTCTCCAGGTCTTACATTAATCGTATCTTGCAATGCTCTGAATTTTGCTTTTGTTATTTTACCCTTAAATTTAGAAGATATGAGTTCAAATTGTGTTCCATGTATATGGAAAGGATGATCCATATGCGATTTGTTTTTTATTACCCATTCTTCTACTTCATTTAATTTTGAGGTTAAATCCGTTCTATTCATATCAAATGTTTTACCATTGATTAAAAACATAGAGGCAAGGCTTTTTTTGATTTCTTCTTCACTTTTTTTACTAATACCATGCATTTGCATATGATCTTCACTCATAATCACTTCTTTAAAGCTTGTAGCTTCTTTTAAAGGTGGAAATTCTCGTAGCTTTTCAGGTATGTTTTCTATAGTTTTTTCTACTTTAAGATCAGCTAACATAAGAGTGTAAGGTTCTTCTTTAACAAGCATTTTATCGCGGTCATAATAAGTACTTTCAAGTTTAAATTCACCCTTACTTGCTTTGATTAGCACTTCTACTCTTGAAGCAGGACTTAAAAATAACTCATCTAATTCAACACCTTTTTCTATAAGCCCTCCATCAGTTCCTACTAAAATAAATTTAGCACCTTTAATGCGTAAATTTAAATATCTTGCCGCACAAAAATTATAAATACGAATTCTTTGAGCTTTGTCAAGTGTTATTTTTGGTTTTAATTGTCCATTGATAAGAACTAAATTTCCTTCTCTGCCATTTAGCCAATCAAATAAATTATTATCAGGAATTTGTGCGTTTTCATCTAAACGCAAATCACTAATCACCCAATCTTGTTCTTGTAAATGCGACAACGCATCTTTTTTAGCTTTTACTACAAATACCCCTGCTAAGCCTTTATAAACTTGCTTTGCTGTGGTGTAGTGTGGGTGTGGATGATACCAGTAGGTTCCTGCTGAATTTTCTCCAAGTTTAAAGCGATAAATTCTTTCTCTACCAGGCATGATAGGATCGTGTGGGTTGCCATCTTGCTCAGGTGGTATGTCAAGTCCATGCCAGTGGATAGTAGTTGGCTCTTTTAAACTATTTTTTACCAAAATTTCTACAGTATCACCTTCATAAACTTCTATTTTAGGTCCAGGTATAGAGCCATTGTAAGTAAAGCATTTTGTTTTTTTACCTTTAACAAGCTCTATTTGACTTTCTTTGATTTCTATACTTGATCTAAAGAAATTTTTCTTTGTACTTGTGTTTTTTAGAAGTTTTAAATTTGCTAATGTTTGTCCGCTAGGAAAGTCTTTTTCATCGAGTAGTTTAATGTTTGGATTTTCTAGTTTTATAAAAGAAGTATTGATTTCTTTTGTATCTTTTTGTGTATGTTTTGAGTGCATATTATGATGAGAATGATCCCCCATTGCATAAGCACTGCTAATACTTGCTAAACCTAAAGCATTAAATTTTAAAAATAACCTTCTATCCATTAAATTTTTACTCCTAAATTAATTTTGATTTGGATTTTGATTATAGCTATTGTTTGATTAATGATTGTAAATTATAAAAACAAGATATAATTTTAATATGATTTGTTATACAAGTGGTTTTAAATCAAAAATTAAGGACAAATAATGCTAATTAAAAATCATTTAGATAAAGACTTTCAAACCCCTGCTTATATTTTAGAAGAAGACAAGCTTAGAAAAAATTGTGAGCTTTTAGCTAAAGTGAGTGAGCAAAGTGGAGCAAAAGTCTTGCTTGCTCTAAAAGGTTTTGCTTTTTCAGGTGCTATGGATATAGTCGGTGAGTATCTATCAGGTTGTACTTGCAGTGGGCTTTGGGAAGCTAAATTTGCAAAAGAATATATGAACAAAGAAATTCATACTTTTTCACCTGCTTTTAAAGATGATGAAATAGATGAAATCATAGATCTTTCACACCATATAGTATTTAATTCTTTTAATCAGTTTAAAAAATTTAAAGACAAAGCGAGTAAAAAGTCTCTTGGTTTGCGTTGTAATCCAGAGCTTTCAGTGGCTCCAAAAGAACTTTATAATCCTTGTGGTAGATTTTCAAGATTAGGAATTCGTGCGATTGATTTTGAAAATGAAGATTTAAGTGCTTTAAGTGGGCTTCATTTTCATGCTTTGTGTGAAGAAAGTGCGCATTCTTTAGAGCTTGTATTAAATGCTTTTGAGGCTAAATTTTCAAAATTTATTAAAAATATGAAATGGGTTAATTTTGGTGGAGGTCATCATATTACTAAAGAAGGTTATGACACGCAAAAACTAATTGATCTTTGTAAAAAATTTAGCGATAAATACGGTGTGCAAGTGTATCTTGAGCCAGGTGAGGCTGTGGGTTGGCAGTGCGGGACTTTAGTTGCAAGTGTAATAGATATAGTAGAAAATGAGAAAAAAATAGCTATTTTAGATACTTCAAGCGAAGCTCATATGCCAGATACTATCATTATGCCTTATACAAGCGAGGTTTTAAATGCTAGAATTTTATCAAGTCGTGATGGACAAAATTACAGCGAGTTAAAAGAAAATGAATTTGCTTATTTACTTGGTGGTAATACTTGCTTAGCAGGGGATATCATGGGTGAGTATGCTTTTAATCAAGAGTTAAAAATAGGACAAAAAATAGTATTTTTAGATCAAATTCATTATTCCATAGTTAAAAACACTACTTTTAATGGAGTAAGACTTCCAAATTTAATGTTCTTAGATAAGAATGAAAATTTATCTATGATAAGAGAGTTTTGTTATGAAAATTATTCAAAAAGAAACTAAAAATTGAGTTTTTTTGTAGTTTTTTGCAAATTTATGTTTTTTAAATAAAACTTTTTTTAAAATAAAAATGGAAACTGAAAATTAACAAAACTACAATGCTAAGCTTTTTCTAGCGTGTAATGTTTAGGAGTAATTTATGCATAGAGTTATACTAGCTCTTTTAGCCTGTTTTAACTTTCTATTTGCTCAAGAAAATTTTGAAGTTAAAAATACTCAAATTTGGGATGTGCAAAGAGTGATGAATATAGAAAGTTATCAAAATTTTGGTGCTTTGTGGACTAAACTGCAAGGTGAGTATATTGCAAGTGCTGTTTTGATTATACTTATAGTCGTAATTTCAGCTTTTGCTTTGCATTATATGGTCATAGGTCCAAAGAAATTTTCTCATGATGGTAAGAAAATTTACGCTTTTTCAGTATTTGAAAGATTGTTTCATTTTGTAGCAGCAATCTCTTGGATTATCCTTGTACCAACCGGACTTATTATGATTTTTGGATCGTATTTTGGCGGTGGATTTTTTGTAAGAATGTGTAAAAACTTACATGGTATTGCTACTATTTTATTTATCATTTCCATCATTCCTATGCTTTTGTGTTGGATTAAAAGAATGCTTCCTGCAAGTTATGATTTAAGATGGATGATGATAGTAGGTGGATATTTAAGCAAAGAGAAAAAACCTGTGCCTGCGGGTAAGTTTAACTTTGGTCAAAAATCTTGGTATTATATAGCTGTTTTTGGTGGCTTTTTGATGATAATCACTGGTGCGTTTATGTTTTTCCTTGATTTTAATTCTACTTCTTTGCAATCTATTTTTGGCATTTCTCATATAGATATTTTAAGAGCTTCAGCTATCATCCATAATATTTTGGGTATTTTATGTGCAGTATTTTTTGCTATTCATATTTATATGGCCGTATTTGCTATTAAAGGAAGTATCCACTCTATGATTAGTGGTTATAAAGAAGAAGAGGAAGTTTATATTTTACATTCTTATTGGTATAAAGAACTAAGCGATAAAAAACAAATCAATCCATCGTTTACTTACGATTCTAAAACAAAATTTTAAAATCTCACTTGATTTTTTTAAATTTTCCTTGTTATAATCAAATAAAAATAACAAGGAAAATTAATGATACAAGATATTGATCTTTCGCGTAAATATTTTTATGAATTTTTTTCAAAAGCTTTTAATTTTATCGATGAAAATGAGTTTAAAATTTGGCATGAGCAAGTTTTAGTTTTAGCTCAAAGTCCTTTAGATGATAGTTTAAAATTTGATTTTGAAAAACTTAGTGTATGTGATTTTGCAAGTTTTAAAGAAGAACAAAATGGAGTGTTTTTTGATTTTTCTTATGTGAATGTGCCTATTAGTGCTTCTTTTTATGATGAGGGTAGAGATGATGGCAAAATGAAGCTTCAAGCCTGTGAAATCATTAGAAAAACCAAATTTAGAAAAAAAGAAGATTGTAGGCAAAGTGAAGATGAATTTGGCTTTTTGTTTGCTTTTATGGCAAGTATTATTGAGCATGATTTAAAAGTTGCACAGCAATTATTTCGTTTTGTGATAAACCCTGTAATAGATGAGTTTATAGAAAAATTACAAATCCACAAAAACTCAAATTTTTACATTGCTATTGCCAATATTATGAAAGTCTTTTTTGCAAATGAAAGAGCTTATTTGGAAGTACAAGCACCTATAAAAAAAGAAGGTAAAAGTATAGCAGATGAGGCTTTACAAAGACTTCCTTATGAGCCAAGACTTCCTACTAAATTTAGCAAAACAAATATAGAAGAACTTAGTAAATTATAGAAATTAATATGTATTTTGTTACCAAAATACATATTATCAAAATCATCTTTTTATGAAAATAGAAATTAAATAAAATCTTAAGTGAAAATATGCAAAATTTATTTTGTTAAGTGTATAAATACTTTGAAAATAAGTATTTATAGTTATTCTTTACTTTTATTTCAAAGGAGAGAACATGGAGGCCAATCAAAGAAGGGATTTTTTAAAAAAATCTTTGAAAATTGGTGCTTTAGGGGTAGTAGCTGGGGCAAGTGTGAATGCTTTAGCTAAAGATGATTACCAAGAGCAAAATACCGTAGTTTTAGGAAAAAGTACTAAAAAAGAAGTGCTTTATAGAAAAACTATGCATTGGGAAAAATACTACAAAATAGCTTATTAATTAAGAAAGGAAGAAGATGGCATTAGCAAGAAGAAATTTTCTTAAGCTTGCTGGTATTGCTGGTCTTGGAAGTGCGGCTTTTGGTAGTGAAAACAAAGCTATTAGAGCTGCAAGTGAACAAGAAGTAGCAAATCCTTATCCAGATTCTAAGATTGTTAGAACAATCTGTAGTATCTGTAGTGCAGGCTGTGGAATTAAAGCAGAAGTACAAGATGGAGTTTGGGTGCGTCAAGAAAACGCTATAGAACATCCTATTTCTCAAGGATCACACTGCTGTAAAGGGATAGATCAAATCGATCTTACTAAATCAAAGCAGCGTATTAAATATCCTATGAAAAAAGAAAATGGCAAATGGGTACGTTTAACTTGGGAACAAGCTATCAATGAAATTGGTGATAAAATGCTTGAAATCCGTAAAGAAAATGGACCTGATAGCGTTATGTTTTTAGGTTCGGCTAAATTTAATAACCAACAAGCTTATTATTTTAGAAAATTTGCAGCATTTTGGGGTACTAACAATATAGACCACGTTGCTAGAATTTGACACAGCGCAACAGTCGCCGGTGTGGCGAATACATGGGGTTATGGCGCTATGACAAATCATTTTGGTGATGTGACTAAACACTCAAAAATGATGATTATTTTTGGTGCAAATACTGCTGTGGCAAATCCTATCGGATTTAAACACTTATTACAAGCAAAAGATCGTAATAATGCTAAATTGGTAGTTGTAGATCCTGTATTTACAAAAACTGCAGTACATGCTGATGAATATGTAAGAATTCGTCCAGGCACAGATATAGCTTTAGTTTATGGTATGCTTCATTTGATCTTCAAAAACGGTTGGGAAGATAAAGAATTAATCAAAACTAGAACTTATGGTGTTGAAGAAATAAAAGCAGAGGCTGCTAAATGGACTCCTGAAGTTGTAGAAGATGTAACAGGCGTTCCAGCTGCTCAACTTGAAAAAATTACAAGAATGCTAGCTACAATCAAACCTGCTACGCTATTTTGGGCTTTAGGTATTACTCAACACTCGGTAGGTAGCTCCAACACAAGAATTCTAGCTATCTTACAACTCGTTCTTGGTAATATAGGCAAACCAGGTGCAGGAACAAACATCATTAGAGGTCATGATAATGTTCAAGGTGCTACTGATATGGGCTGTTTGGCTGATACTTTACCAGCTTATTATGGGCTTGATGATAATGCGTGGAATCATTTTGCTAATTTTTGGAATGTAGATAGAGAATATTTAAATTCAAGATTTTATTCTAAAGAATGGATGCATGAAAAAGGTTTTTCACTAGCAAAATGGTGGCAAGGCGTTTTACATGAAGAAAAAACTTATTCTAACTCACCTATCCGTGTGCTTTGGGTGCAAGGAACGGGTATTACTTCTATGGCGCATACGGTAAAAATTCAAGAAGCGCTTAAAAAACTTGATATGATTGTAATCGCTGAACCTTTTGTAAATGAAGTAGCAGTTTTAGCAGATCGTTCCGATGGTATTTATATTATCCCTGCTTGTACTCAATTTGAAACAGAAGGTTATGTCACTGCGACTAATCGTGCTATGCAATGGCGTTCTCAAGTAGTAAAACCAATTTATGAAAGCAAAGAAGATCAAGAGATTATGTTTGCTTTTGCTAAAAAATTCGGCTTTTATAAAGAATACACTCGCGGTATGAAAATGGAATTGAAAGATCATAAGCTTGTACAAACAAGAGATGATAATGATGATAATTTTATATGGCCTGATGATGCTACAAGAGAAATGAGTAATGGTCTTTTAAGTATAGGCTTAAGAGGTATTTCAGCTGAACGCTTAAGAAAACACCAACAAAATTGGGAACATTTTGATCCTGATACTCAAAGAGGTCTTGGTGGTGAAGTTAAAGGCGAATACTATGGCTTACCTTGGCCTTGTTGGGATGAACAACATCCGGGAACTTCTATATTATGGAATACTGATGTGCCTTATGAAGAAGGCGGTATGGGCTTTAGAAACCGCTTTGGTTTGGAGCATGAAGGACATTCTCAATTAGCAGATGATGCCTTTACTCCAAAAGGATGTAAAGTTAAAGGTGGTTACCCACAAATCACTAAGGCAAATATTGAAAAAGTATTTAATATCAAACTAAGTGATAGCGAAAAAGAATTAATGGGCACTAGCTGGAGTACAGATATTTCAGGTATTATTTTAGAAAAATGTAGAGAAAAGAGTGCTTGCTGTTTAGGTAATGCAAGAGCTAGAATGAAAGTTTGGGAATTTGCAGATCCTATTCCGTTACATAGAGAGCCTATTCACTCACCTCGTTGGGATTTGGTTAAAAAATATCCTACTTGGGGCGATCAAGAGAAAAACTTCAGAGTTGAGAGTAAATTTATCAGCGAGCAACAAAAGAAAGATTGGAGCAAAGAGTTTCCAACTATCATTTCAAGTATGCGTTTAGTAAATTTAAGTGGTGCAGGTATGCTTGAGAGAACTAGTAAATATCTTGCTGCAATCACACCTGAAATGTTTGCTAATGTTCACCCTGAACTTGCCTTAAAATATGGTATAAATGATGGAGATATGATGTGGATTCATTCACCGCAAGGTACTAAGATTAAAGTAAAATGTGTGCATAATCATTCTGTTACACCGGATAGAATTTGCTTGCCTTATAACTTTGCGGGTATTATGCAAGGAGTGGATTTAAGTTATAATTATCCTGAAGGCACTAGACCTTATACTATAGGTGAAAGTTCTAACACGGTTACTAACTATGGTTTTGATATAAATACGCAAATTTCTGAATTTAATGCAGGACTTTGCAGACTTGAAAAGGCTTAAGGGGTAAGTTATGGCTAGAATGAAATTTTATGTAGATAATAATCGCTGTATTTCTTGCTTTGCTTGTCAAGTGGCTTGTTCAAGTGCGCACGAAGTGCCAGTGGGGATTAATAGAAGAAAGGTAATCACTCTAAATGAAGGCATAGAAGGAAAAGAGTTTTCAACAACTCTTGCCTGCCAACACTGCACAGATGCTCCATGTGAGCAAGTTTGTCCTGTAAAATGCTTTTATATTAGAGCTGATGGTATTGTTTTACATGATAAAAAAACTTGTATAGGTTGTGGGTATTGTCTTTATGCGTGTCCTTTTGGTGCTCCACAATTTCCAAGAGATGGTGCTTTTGGTATTAAAGGTCAAATGGATAAATGTACTATGTGTGCAGGTGGTCCTGAACCTACTAACTCTCATGAAGAAAGAGAACTTTATGGACAAAATCGTATCGCAGAAGGTAAAGTGCCTATGTGTGCTGCGGTTTGTTCTACAAATGCACTTTTGGTTGGTGATGCAGCTGAAGTTAGTGCAATGTATAGAAAAAGAGTTTTGCTTAAGGGCCAAAATTTAGGACTTGATGCAAAATAACCCAAAGGGTGTTTACAGGCACCCTTTTTTACTACTTATAATCCAAGGTTAATTCATGGAAGAATTAAATTTAAAAATTCAAAAAAATCTTGATGAAAATAATAAACTTACTTGTAAAAAAGCACTAGAGCTTTTAAAACAATACTCCAAAGAAGATTTTCAAGCTAGTATAAAAAAAATGGATGTAAAAATTTCAGATTGCGAGTTAGGTCAATTTGGAAAGTTAAATAAAAATATAGCAAAAAGTGAAATTTTAGAAAAATTAGAAACAAAACTAGATTCTAAGCGTCGCATATCATGTAAAGATGCTTTAGAATGTGCTAAAAACTTTAATATGGCTGATATGAGAGCTACGCTTAAAACTTATAAAATTGATGTTAAATACTGCGAACTTGGTTGTTTTGAAGAAAAAAAAGGTAAAAAATTTCATATAAAAAGCAAAATTTGGGTAGAAAATCCTGATGGAGAATTACTTTTTGGTAAAGGGAAAACAGATATTTTAGAATTAGTTGGAGAATGCGGAAGTATTTCCCAAGCGGCTAAACAATTAGGGATTAATTATAAAAAAGCTTGGCTTTATATACAGGATTTAGAAAAAAATATGAAAGAAGAATTGCTCATTGCTAAAAAAGGAAGGGGAAGTGAAGCTGGTAGTAAGCTTACTCCTAGAGCTTATGAGCTAATTCAAAATTTTAAAATTTTACAACAAGATGTAGAAGAATACACTAATAAGCGCTTTAAAGAATTATTTTTCAAGAAAAATCAAGAAAAAGATAAAACTTAATTTGAATACAAGTTATAAAAATATATCATTAAGTAAAAAAGGTAAAAAATGAAAATTGATTGTAGAGATTTAGCTTGTCCGCGTCCTGTGATAGAGACAAAAAAGGCTTTAGAAGAGTTAAAAGAAAATGAAAATTTAGAAATTCTTTTAAATTCTCAAGCTTCTAAAGAAAATGTAATGAGGTTTTTAAAATCTTTAAATTTGAACTTTAGTGTGAAAGATGTAAATGATGAAAGTATTATTAGCATTATAAAAGATGGTGATATAGTTCAAATTCAAGAACAAAATTTACAAGAATATAATGTGTTGTTTTTAAAAAGCGATAAGGTAGGTGAAGGGGAGCTTGGGAAAAATCTAATGCTAGGTTTTTTAAAAACCTTAAAAGATTTACCTAATAAACCTGTAAAAATCCTTTGCGTTAATGATAGTGTTTTAATGAATACTGATTGTTCTCATATGGCTTTTGAAGCTATGAAAGAGCTTGAAAATTTAGGGGTTGAAATTTATAGTTGTGGGGCATGTTTGGAATTTTTTGGTAAAACTAAAGAGCTTAAAATAGGCAAAATAGGTAATGCTTATGAAATTTTAAATGAACTTTTTGGAAAGGCAAAGATTATTTCTTTATGATATATAAAGACCAAAAACTAACTCAATATGTAAAAGCTGCGGGTTGAGCTGCCAAACTAGACTCGGTGGGTCTTGACAAAATTCTTGGCATTTTAAAACCGCATGAAAACATTTTAAGTGGTATTGATAATAACGAAGATGCAAGTGTTTATAAGCTAAATGAGGAATTAGCTTTAGTGCAAACACTTGATTTTATCACACCTGTGGTTGATAGTGCGTATCATTTTGGTGCTATAGCTGCTGCCAATGCTTTAAGTGATGTATTTGCTATGGGTGCTGAGGTGATTAATGCCTTAAATATTGTAGGCTTTGATACTTGTCATTTTAACAATGAAATTTTACTTGAAGTTTTAGAAGGTGCTAGAGCTAAGGTTGAAGAAGCTGGTGCTGTGCTAGTAGGTGGCCATACTATAGAAAATGATGAATTTATTTTTGGTCTTAGTGTGACAGGTGTAGTTCATCCTAAGAAATTTATAGCTAATAATAGTGCAAAAGATGGTGATGTTATTTTACTTACTAAGCCTATAGGTAGTGGCATTATTAGCACTGCTATCAAGGCTGGTTTGCTAGAAAAAGCAAAGATTTTAAAAGCAATAGAGCAAATGAGTTTTTTAAATCTTTACGCAAGTCGTATTTTAAAGGGGTTTAAAAGTCTTAGTGCTTTAAGTGATGTTACTGGTTTTGGCCTTTTGGGGCATTTAAAAGAAATGTTAAATGAAGAAATTATGATAGAAGTGTATAAAAATGAAATTCCTTTAATGGATGGAGTTTTGCCAATGGCTAATATGGGGATAATCCCAGCAGGAGCTTATAAAAATAAAGATAGCCTAAAAATTTGGGTTGATAATTTAAATGAAAAAGATGAGGATATAGTGTATTTTGATCCTCAAACTTCAGGTGGACTTTTAGCTGCAATGAGTGAAAAAGATGCAAATGAGGCTTTGAAAATTTTGAAAGATTACAATATAGAGGCAAAGATTATTGCTAGATGTGTAAGAAATACTCATAATTATTTATTATTACGCTAATATTTTATTTACAATTAAAAATATATGTTTATATTTGTTACTTTTTTACATAAAAAAATAAATTATAAATAAATATATGTTGATTTTTGTGGCTATTTTTGTATCATAAAAGATATTAATTACTAAATGGAGGAAGAAATGATACAAAAAGCTTTGCAATTAGCTGAAGAATTACAAAGAAAAATAGAAAGTAATATCTCTCAAAGTGAAAAAGAATTTCACGCCAAAATGCAAAAACTTTTAAACAATCCTAAAAATAAAGTGATGTTGATTGAACTTTTAGATCGCTCTTTTAGATGTAAAGATAAAAGTGCGAGTTTTGAGCTTATAGAGCATACTTTAAACAAATATGGTATAGCAGATTTTTTTAGTGCTTTTGAAAAATTTTTGCTTTTTTCATTTTTAAATTTTGGAAAATTTGCACCAACTCTTAGTGTACCATTTTTCATTAAGCATTTAAGAGAAGATACTAAAGCTATGGTTTTAGATGCAAACCCTAGTGTTTTAGAGCCTCATATGCGTAAAAGAAAAGATGAAGATAAAATTACCTTAAATGTAAATTTAATTGGTGAAGAGGTTTTGGGTGAGGCTGAGAGTGCTTATAGAGTAAAAAAATATGAAGAAGCATTAAAAACAAGCTATATTACTTATATTTCAATTAAAATCACTACCATTTTTTCTCAAATTAATATCATTGATTTTGAATACTCTAAAGATGAAGTGGTAAAAAGATTGGATAAATTATATGCTCTTGCTTTAGAAGAAGAAAAAAAGCAAGGTGTGTCTAAATTTATCAATCTTGATATGGAGGAATTTAGAGATTTAGAATTAACCGTTGAAGCTTTTATGGAAAGTATTGCAAAGTATAATATTAAAGCAGGTATCGTTTTACAAGCTTATCTTCCTGATTCTTATGAATATTTGAAAAAACTTTTTGCTTTTTCAAAAGAAAGAGTTTTAAAAGGTATGAAGCCTATAAAAATTCGCTTTGTTAAAGGAGCGAATATGGAAAGTGAAGAAACTATAGCTTCGCAAAGAGGTTGGGCTCTACCTACTTTTTATAAAAAAATTGACACAGATAGTAATTATAAGAAAATGCTCGATTTTGTCTTAGAAGGCGATAATTATAAATATATTAATGTAGGTATTGCGAGTCATAATTTATTTGAAATTGCTTATGCTTATACTAGAATTTCACAAGCAGGAGCTTTATCATCTTTTACTTTTGAAATGCTCGAGGGTATGAGTTTGCAATGCTCTTATGAGCTTTCTAAAATGCATGATCTTATACTTTATGCACCGGTGTGTGATGAAGCGCATTTTAATAATGCCATTGCTTACTTAGTAAGAAGACTTGATGAAAATACTAGTGAAGATAATTTCATGAGATATTTTTTCAACCTTAAAATCAATGATAAAAATTGGCAAATGCAAAAAGAATTATTTATAAAATCATTAGAAGGCGTTGCTAGTTTGGATAATTCTACTCATAGAACTCAAGATAGAAATAATGAAACAAAGGCTATTAGTTCTTATGAGAGTAAAGAATTTAAAAACGAACCTGATACAGATTTTATCTTAAAAGCAAATAGAGAATGGGCTAAAAATATAAGAACTAAATATGAAAATTTAGAAAATTATGATGTGTATCCGGTTGCAAAAGAAGAAATTAAAAATGAAAATTTACAAGTAATAGAAGTTAAAGATAAAATCAAAAATCGCACTATAGGTAAAGCACATTTAGCAGGCCAAAAAGAGATTAAATATGCTTTAGATGTAGCTAAGAGCTCAAATTTTAGTGATTTAAGTCATGATGAAATTTATAAGATTTTAGCAAAAACTGCTCAACTTGTTAGAGATCGTAGAGGAGATTTAATAGGTATAGCAGCTTTAGAGGTAGGAAAAACTTTCTTAGAGATTGATCCTGAAGTGAGTGAGGCTATAGACTTTTTAGAATTTTACCCACATTCTTTGGAAAAACTAAAAGAGCAAAATCCAAATACTACTTTTAAAGCAAAAGGCATAGGTGTGGTAATTGCACCATGGAATTTTCCAGTAGGTATTTCAGCAGGAACCATAGCAGCACCTTTGGCTGCAGGTAATAAAGTGATATATAAACCATCATCTTTATCCATGCTAACAGGTTATATGCTTTGTAAATGCTTTTGGGATGCGGGAATTCCAAAAGATGCTTTGATTTTCTTACCTGCTAAAGGTAGTGATATATCAAAATACTTGCTTGTTGATCAAAGTGTGAAATTTTCAGTATTAACCGGTGGAGAAGAAACTGCTTATGCAATGCTCAAAGCTAATCCAACCTTACTTTTAAGTGCTGAAACAGGCGGTAAAAATGCAACTATTGTTTCTAAATTTGCTGATCGTGATAGTGCGATTAAAAATATCATTCATTCAGCATTTTCAAATTCAGGTCAAAAATGCTCTGCTACTTCTTTACTTGTTTTGGAAGAAGAAGTTTATGAAGATGAGGAATTTAAAAAGACCTTAGTAGATGCTGCTAGTTCTATGGCGGTTGGAAATCCATTTGTATTTAAAAATAAACTTGGAGCTTTAGCAGATAAACCAGATGTAAAACTGCAAAAAGCATTAGATGAGTTAGCTCCATATGAAAGTTGGGCTTTAAAGCCTAAATTTGTAGATGATAATCCTTATCTTTTAACTCCAGGGATTAAATATGGTACAAAAAAAGGTGATTTTACACACATGAATGAGCTTTTTGCGCCAATTTTAACTGTAATGAAAGCAAAAGATTTAAAAGAAGCTATTGATATAGTAAATTCTACAGGTTATGGACTTACAGCAGGATTTGAAAGTTTAGATGAGAGAGAATGGGAATACTTCCACACTCACATAGAGGCAGGAAATATTTACATCAATAAACCAACAACAGGAGCTATAGTTCTTAGACAACCTTTTGGTGGTATTAAAAAATCAGCCATTGGTTTTGGTAGAAAAGTTGGAATTTATAATTACATCACTCAATTTTTAGATATAGAGCAAAGTCAAGCTGATCAAAATGTTTTAGATAATGAATTAGTATCAAATTTAAATGCTTTAAGCTTGGATTTAAATGAAAAAGATAAAGCCGATTTTGAAGTCGTTAAAGCTATAGCAAGAAGCTATGCTTACCATGCAAAATATGAATTTGCTAGTGCAAAAGATTATGTCAATATAAGAGGTGAGGATAATATTTTCTCTTATACAAAGGTTAAAAATATTGCTTATAGAGTACATCAAGATGATAGTTTAAAAGATATTTTAGGAGTTATTTTAGCAGCTAGTGTGTTAAATATTGATCTTATTTTAAGTTATGATGAGCATGAAAAAATAGATCTTGTGCAAAAGATTAATCAAAAAATTAGTTCAAAAACTTTATTCCTTAAAGAAAGTAAAGAAAATTTCATTAGCAAAATAGTTGATTATGAAAGAATTCGTTATTTTGCTCCATTAGATGTTAATGATGAAATTTTCATAAAAGCAGCAAGTTGCGCAAAAATCATTGCCAATACTAAGCCTTTAATGAACGGACGTTTTGAGTTGCTTTTATATCATAATGAAAAAGCTTTAAGTATATCTTTCCACCGTTATGGAAATTTAGGCATTCGTGCTTTAAAATAAAAAGGAGAAAAAATGGAGGTTGTGCACATTAATACTCAAATTGCGATAATGTTTGTCGCATATTCAGCATTAATGCTTTTTATTGGATTTTATTTTTATAAACAAAATAAAAACTCAGAGGATTATTTTTTAGGTGGTCGTTCTATGGGGCCGGTAGTTTCAGCACTTAGTGCTGGAGCTTCTGATATGAGTGGTTGGCTTTTAATGGGTTTACCAGGAGCTTTATATGTAAGTGGTTTAGCTGAAAGTTATATTGCAATAGGGCTTAGTATAGGAGCATTTTTAAACTGGGCTTTTGTAGCAAAAAGACTTAGAATTTATACTAGTGTGATTGCAAATTCTATTACCATACCTGATTATTTTGAGACAAGGTTTGATGATGATAAGCATATATTAAGAGTGGTTTGTGCTATTGTTATTTTGATATTCTTTACTTTTTATGTTTCTTCAGGACTTGTAGGTGGAGCAAAGCTTTTTGAAGCAACTTTTGGAATCCAATATGATTATGCACTTACTACAGGAACTGTGATTATAGTTGCTTATACATTTTTGGGTGGATATAAGGCAGTTTGTTGGACGGATTTGATTCAGGGTTTATTAATGATGAGTGCCTTGATTATCGTACCTATAGTGATGATTTATCATTTGGGTGGCTTTAGTGAAGCTGTTAATATAGTCAAAGAAATTAAGCCAAATACTTTTTCTATGGGGGAAGGATTAAGCTTTTTGGGTATAGTTTCAGCGCTTTCTTGGGGGCTTGGGTATTTTGGTCAGCCACATATTTTGGTGCGTTTTATGTCTATAAGATCAACTAAAGATATTCCAACTGCTACTTTTGTAGGAATTTCTTGGATGGTTATATCTTTAATTGGAGCTTGTTTGATAGGTATTTTAGGTATAGCTTATGTGAGTAAATTTGAGCTTAGTTTGCAAGATCCTGAAAAGATTTTTATCGTAATGTCGCAATTGCTTTTCAATCCTTGGATAGCAGGTGTTTTATTAAGTGCTATTTTGGCAGCCATTATGAGCACAGCAAGTTCGCAATTGCTTGTTTCAAGTTCAACTATAGCAGAGGATTTTTATAAAAGAATTTTTAACAAAGAAGCGTCCAATAAAACAGTGATGACTTTGGGTAGATTTGGTGTTTTAGCAGTAGCTGTGATAGCTTTTATTATTTCTACTGATAAAAACTCAAGCGTATTAAGTATAGTAGCTTATGCTTGGGCAGGGTTTGGAGCAAGTTTTGGTTCTGTAATGCTCTTTTCGTTATTTTGGTCAAAAATGACTAGATATGCTGCTATTGCAGGTATGATTACTGGTGCAGTTGTAGTTGTAGTATATAAAAATTTCTTAGCAAAGTGGCTTGATTTTCCTATTTATGAAATCATTCCAGGATTTTTAGCTGCTTCTGTTGTGATTATTTTAGTGAGCATGGTAACTAAAGTTCGCCCAGGAACTAAAGCAGCTTATGAAACAATGCTAAAACATCTCTAATACTCTCGCAATATGCGAGAGTAACTATGAAAAAATATTAATCAAATAAGTATTTAAAGGTATTGCAACAATATCAATTAAAACAGCACCGCATAAAGGTACTATTAAAAAAGCTTGTCTTGAAGTTAAATTATATCTAGAACAAACTGCATTCATATTTGCTACTGCATTTGGTGTTGCACCTAGACCATGTCCCATAAGTCCGCCACACATAATCGCACTATCATAATTTTTTCCGCATAATCTAAAAACTATAAAAATTGTAAAGAATAGTAAAGCTAAAACTTGCACAATCAAAGTAATAAAAAGAGGTGTAGCAACAGCACTTAGTTCGTTTATTTTTAAATTTATCATAGCCATAGTTAAAAAAATACCAAGGCTTAATTCACTTATAGTATCTATTGTATATTGATTTAGCTTGAAAATATTAAAAGAATCATTAATATTTCTTACAACAATAGCAACAAGCATAGCACCAACATAACTAGGCAAAGAATAGCCGCTATATTGTGTAAATTTGGAACTTAAAAAAAATCCAATACACATAATACATAATATTAAAAATAAAGATTTTAAAAAATCTTTATAATTTGCATTGTGAATTTCATGCTTTAGAGGATCTATATCTTTAATATCTTGATTAGTTGTGATTTTTAATTTGTGTTTATTTATAAGATATTTTGCTACAGGACCTCCGAGCAAAGACCCTGAAATCAGTCCAAAGGTTGCCGCTGCCACTGCTAAAACTTTAGCGTTATTTAAGCCACTTAATTCTTCAACCATACCTCCAAAAGCTATAGCATTTCCATGTCCTCCTTCCAAAGAAACAGCACCACATAAAATTCCATATAGTTTATTTAAATCGAATAAACTCATCATGGAAATGCCGATAAAATTTTGCATTAAAGCCATAAACCAGCAACAACCTAGATAGATTAAAAGTACTTTTCCTCCTACTTTTAAGAGTTTAAAACTTCCACTTAATCCTATTACGGTAAAAAAAGCCACCATTAAAGGAGTTTGTAAACTTGTATCAAAATCAACTTTAATCTCAATAAAACTTAAAATCCAAATGATTATACTGATTAAAAATCCACCTATAACTGGCGCGGGAATGCAAAATTTTTCTAAGATTAAAAAGCGTTTTTTCAAAAACATACCAAACAATAAAACCCCGATACTAATAGCTAATACACTTAAACTATCAAATTTCATATCATTCCTTTACTTAATAAAAAATATGCTAGATAAGCAGCGATTTTTGCAGTGTGATTGTCTATATCAAATTTAGGATTAAATTCACAAATATCTGCTAAAGCAACTTTTTTGCTTTCAAAAATAATTTTTATCGGAGTTAAAATTTCTTTTAAATTGATACCGAAAACAGCAGGGGCGCTTACAGCAGGAGCTACGCTTTGTGAAAATACATCCATATCAATACTTAAATAAACAACTTCATTTTGTTTTAAGAAATTTTTAATGACTTCTATACATTTTTCAAATTCAGTATCTAAAACATAACTTGCTTTCATATTATCCATAGTTTGAAAAAGTGCTTTTGTGTTAGATAATTTACTTGCACCCAAGCAAAGATAAGAAAAATTATAATTATTTTCTTTTGCATATTCATAAGCTTTGTAAAAAGAATTTCCAGAAGTATGTAACTCCTGAATTCTTACATCAAAATGTGCATCAAAATTTATAACTCCTACACTTTTTTTGTAATCTAAAAGCGCTTTGATACAAGCTAAAGATGTTTCGTGTCCACCTCCTAAAATTACACCATAATGATTATTATGTAAAATTTCTAAGCACTTGTGATAAAGTAGTTCATCGCCTAATTCTAGGGTATCAAAATTTTCAATATCTCCTAAATCATCAAAATCAAAATCATCATGTATAGCAAAATTTGCCATATTCTTTCTTATAATTTTTGGTGCTAATTCACTTCCAATTCTACCATTATTTCTCTGCACACCCAATGATGAACAAAAGCCTAATAATTTATTATTTGAAGAGTGATTTAAACATTTAAATAATCGTTTATGGATAATTTCATCACCATCATTTCTCCCTTGCCACATGTATTCCTCCTTTTTTGTGTTTAATTTCAATGTAAGATATTTTTTTAAATATTTTTATATTTTGAGAAATAACATTATTTATTTGTGTATTTTAGTAGCAATAATTTATTGATTAAATAATTTTTTATTATAGTAAAAAATATTTGAAAATACTAAGGTATGGCTTTTAATGCATTTATGATAAAAGTTTCTTTAAGTTTTATTTTAAAATAAGAAAATACTATATATTTACTACTTGAAACAAAAAGGAGATTTATGCAAAAAAATAATCAAAAAACTTATGATTTATTTTTGATAGTGACATCTATCTTGGCGGTTTTTATGGTGATTGTAATTTTACTTATAAATCCTAGTAAAGCTTTAGAAGTAGCAAATTTTCTTTTTAGTAAGCTTACACATATGTTTGGCTCATTTGTTCAACTTTTTGAGTTTATTTGTGTAGTTTTTATTTTCTACTTGGCTTTTTCTAAAATAGGTAATATTAAATTAGGCGATGGGATAAATCCTTATTCAAATACTGCTTGGATTTTTATGTTTATTTGTGCAGGACTTGGATCTGCTACTATGTATTGGGCATTTATGGAATGGGCATATTATTATTTAGCACCTGGATTAAATATTACTCCAAAATCTACAGAAGCTTTAAGAAGTGCAACTTCTTTTGTGTATTTGCATTGGGGTATTACGCCTTGGGCTGTATATGCTTTAAGTTCTATTGCAATGTGTTTTCATTTTTATATTTTTAAAAATAAAAATTTAAAAATTTCAAGTTTAATAGCAAATATCTTGCATATTAATCAAAATATAGTGCTTGATAAAATCATCGATGTTGTGTTTTTATTTAGTACTTTTGGTGGACTTGTGCTTACTACAACCCTTTCTATAATTACAATTAGTGCTGGACTTTCTGGAATTTTTGATATTAATGATGGTTTTTATTTAAAATTTATTCTTTTAGCTATTGTTACAGCTGTTTTTACCTTTTCTAGTTTTGTTGGATTATCAAGTGGTATGGCAAAACTTGCTAAAATATCTTGTATCTTGTGTTTTGTGTTTGCAATATTGGTATTTATTTTAGGAGATAGTGTATTTATATTAAATAATATAATAAATAGTATAGGGGTATTTTTTAGTAATTATGTTTCAATGAGCTTATATAATGATATTACTGGTGTAAGTAGCTTTAATTCTGATTGGACAGTTTTTTATTGGCTTTATTGGATTACTTACACTCCTGCTGTTAGTATTTTTGTGACAAAAATTTCTAAAGGAAGGACCATTCGTCAAGTAATTTTTGGTCTTATTGTGGGTGGATGTATTGGGACTTGGTTTTTCTTTGGAGTTTTGAGTTCATATGCAATAGATATTTTTCAAAGTGGAATCTTAGATGTTCCAAATTTTATTAGTTCAAATGCTGGAGAAGCTGGAGTGGTAGCATTGATAAAAACACTACCATTTGGTACTATTTTTGCTCTTTTTTATTTCCTGCTTATGATGGTATTTTTGGCTTCTCATATGGATGCTACTGCATTTACTATTTCTTGTGTAAGCACAAAAATAGATAGTGAAAATCCTAGTAAATATTTAAAAGTTTTTTGGTGTATTATGCTTGGATTAATTCCTTTAGCAATGCTTTATATAAATGCAGATTTAAATACCTTAAAAGTTGCAGTTGTTTTGAGTGCTGCTCCTTTTTTGGTAATACTTGCTATTAGCTTTTATGGGCTTATTAAATGGATAAAAAGGATGGATAATGAAAATTACTAAGGTTGAACCTATATGGTTAAGGACAAAAACTTTTGATGAGTCTTGTGAGTGGGGTGAAGATGCCTTTATATTAAGAATTTATACAGATAATAATCTTTATGGAATAGGGGAAAGTGATAGTGCTGCAGCAGTTTTAAAGATAATGTTTGAGCAGCCTAGTACTCATGGATCTTGTAGAAATTTAAGTGAAATTTTAATAGGACAAGATCCAAGAAATATTAAGAAGATTATGGATGATTTGATTGAGGGAAGTGCGTATTATGGACTTAGCGGAGCATTAATTTGTGCTTTAAGTGCAATAAATATTGCTTTATATGATTTACTTGGAAAAATTTATGGTGTAAGTGTAGCTACCATACTTGGTGGAAAAAGAAAAGACTTTTTAAATGCATACGCTACTTTTATTCCGAGTGAAAATATGGAAGAAAATATTTCTAGAGTAAAATACTTAAAAGAAGAAGGTTTTAAACTATTAAAATTTGGTGGTGCAGGCTTTGGTAATAATGCATTAGCTGATAAAGAGATTATCAAGAATATTAGAGGTGCAGTGGGTGATGATATTAAACTTAGTATTGACTTAGTAGGGCTTTGGAAAAATTTTTCTTATGCAAGAGAAAGATTTTTGGAAATTGAAGAATATAACTTAGAGTGGATAGAAGAACCAGTTAGTGCAAATAATTTTTATGATTATGCAAGACTTAGCGAACACTTACCTTGTAAGATTACGGGTGGAGAGAGTTTTTACACGCTAAATGAGTTTGAAAATTTTATTAAAAAGTCAAAAGTTTCTATTGTGCAACCTGATATTACTAGATGCGGTGGTTTTGACACTATGTTAGAAATTGAAAAAATATCTTTAAAATATGGTTGTGATTTAGTCCCGCATGGTTTTTCTACAGGAATTTTACTTGCTGCTACGGTGCAGTTTCTAGCAAGTACTAAATATTGTAATTTGATAGAGTATTCTCAATCAACAAGTGTGCTTTTTACTCATTTGGTGAAAAATTTAATCCCTTGCAAAGATGGTATAGTTGAAGTCAATGATGCTGTGGGTATAGGAGTGATATTGGATGAAAATTTAATAGAAAAATATCGTATAAATATAAAGATTTGAGTAAATACTCAAATCTAATTTTTAAGGTTTTTGAATTAAAAATCTAAGCGTTGGTCCATCTTGATCTATCTCTAAAATTTCAAATCCGCGATTTTTCGTATCTTGAGGTATAGAATTAATACTTTGTGGGCAATCACATAAAATTTCTAAGACCTCACCTGATTTTAATTCTTTTAATGCATCAATGGTAGCTATAGCAGGATATGGGCATGCCTCACCTTCTAAATTTAAACTATAATGAATAATCATAATTTTCCTTTGTTGTGTTGGAAGAATAATTTTTTAAATTTTAAAACAAACAAAAATAAAATAGCAAACAAAGCTAAATTGATTAATAAGCCATTAAAATAACCAAAATCATTTAAAAGATGAATTTTTATACCATTTGTTAGTATTTTTGGGAAATGATCATAATTTAAAGCTAAGATCATAGTACCGATGATATTGGCAATACCCACTATAATAAAATGACTTTGTCCCTCGCAAGCTCTATACATCCAACCACACTCGCATCCTCCGGCAAAAACTATTCCAAATCCAAATAAAAAAGCACCTATAGCAAGGTTTGGTGATATTTCTATTACTTTACTAGTATGCCCTTGTAATATAAAAGCAAAAGCTATTAAACAAGCTATGATCATACCTATTAAAGCGCCTTTTATAGCATTGTCTCTACCAAATAAAAATAAATCTCTAAAGCAAGAAGTGAAGCAAATTTGAGCCCTAGAAATGATAAAACCAAAAACAAAACCAAATATTAACGCTAAAGGAAAAAAACTTTCTTTGTTTTTAATATCAATATTTTGTTTTTGTAGTATAAATACAACATAAGTTATAAAAATTATAAATACACCAAGTCCTATGTAAAAATATATTTTTGAAATTTTATTTTGTGTTTTTAATTTTTGATTTTCTTTGCAAACGCGTTGTAACTTTGCTTTTGGCTTAAATAAGGCAAGATTACAAACCTTAACACCTAGATAAATTCCTAAAATCATAAATAAAGTAAAAACCCAAGTATGTAAAGAAAAATAAGGTAAACCTGTAAAGAAATTTGCTAAATTACAACCAAAAGCAAGTCTTGCACCAAAGCCTGATAAAATTCCTCCTATAATAGCTTGAAAAATTCGAATTTTGCTAGCAGGCAAACGCCATTTAAATTTATTTGCTAAAAATGCAGCTACTAAGCACCCTATAAACATACCTATGAGCATGATACCATCAATTCTTGTTAAGGGACTGCCACTTAAATTTTGCTTTTGGTAGTAAGTGTAGGAGCTTAAATCCATACCAAAAAATTCTAAAATTTCTCCACCCCAGCGTGTCATTTCACCTGTAACAGCCCAAACACTACCAAAAATTCCAAAATAAATAGCACTTAAAATTCCAAGTATAATCATGCCTTTGGAGTTATCCCAAAAATTTATAAAAAAAGATTGTTTGAAAGAATGCATTGATATATCCAAAAATTGTAATTGTCAAAACTTGACACTGAAAAACAAACATTATAACTAAAAAATATAATATTTCAAAGTATTTTTACACGCTTATAATTTCATATGTTTAATTTTTGTTTCAATTAAAAATATTAAGATATAATATCATTTTTGGAAGGTTAGCTTATCTGGTGATGGCCACTGACTTCAAATCAGATGAAAGGGTAGTTGACTACTTTTTGGGGAGTTCGATTCTCTCACCTTCTCGCCAAATTTAAGTCAAAATGGAGTTTTTTTATGAGTAAAGCAGATATTGTCGTTGGTATCCAATGGGGTGATGAAGGTAAGGGTAAGATAGTTGATAAACTATGTGAAAATTATGATTATGTTTGCAGAAGTGCAGGTGGACATAATGCAGGTCACACTATATGGGTTGATGGTATAAGATATGCTTTACATTTAATGCCATCAGGTGTTTTAAATAAGCAATGTATTAATGTTATAGGTAATGGAGTTGTAGTTAATCCTGATGTATTAATTAGTGAAATGGCTCAATTTGAAAATTTAGAAGGAAGATTATTTATAAGCGATAGAGCTCATTTAAATTTAAATCATCATGCTTTGATTGATCAAGCAAGAGAAAGACTTAAAGGCGATAAAGCTATAGGAACAACAGGCAAAGGCATAGGGCCAAGCTATGAAGATAAAATAAGTCGTAATGGACATAGAGTAGGGGAATTGCTAGAGCCTGAAAAGCTTTGTGAAAATTTAATGAAAGATTTTGAACTTAAAAAAACTTATTTTGATGTTTTAGGTATTGCAATGCCTAGTTATGATGAAATTTTAAAAGATTTAAAACGCTTTAAAGAAGTGCTAGCGCCATATATTACAGATACTACAAGAATGCTTTGGAAAGCTTTAGATGAGGATAAAAAAGTATTGTTAGAAGGTGCACAAGGTTCTATGCTTGATATTGATCATGGAACTTATCCTTATGTAACTAGTTCAACGACTATTTCAGCTGGAGCTTTAAGTGGTTTGGGATTAAATCCAAAAGAAATTGGAAAAGTTATAGGCATAGTAAAAGCTTACACAACAAGAGTGGGAAATGGAGCTTTTCCAAGTGAGGATTTAGGTGAAGATGGTGAAAAAATAGGACTTATTGGTAAAGAAATCGGAGTAAGCACAGGTAGAAAAAGAAGATGTGGTTGGTTTGATGCGGTTGCGGTAAGATATACTGCAAGATTAAATGGCTTAGATACTTTATCATTAATGAAACTTGATGTATTAGATGGTTTTGAAAGTGTTAAAATCTGTAAAGCATATGAATATAAAGGACAAGAAATAGACTATGTACCTTGTGATTTAGAAAACGCTAAGCCTATTTATGAAGTAATGGAAGGTTGGGATAAAGTTGCAGGGATTAGAGATTATGATTTGCTACCTGAAAATGCTAAAAAATACATTAAGCGTTTGGAAGAATTAAGTGGCGTTAGAGTAGGTTATATCTCCACAAGTCCTGAAAGAGAAGATACTATCATTTTATGAAAAGCAAATATTCTTCTGTGATTAAGCTTAGAAAACAACAGCTTGATAAAGCAGAGGCAAATTTGACTAGAACAAGACAAAAGCTTTTGTTGTGTGAAGAAGAATTTAAAGAAGCTTTAAAAACATGCGAAAGCTTGACTTTGGCTGATAAAGGTTCGGTGGCTTTGTTAAGATCGTCTTTAAAAATGCAAGAGATTGCAAGAGAGGGTAAGCAAAGAATTAAACAAAAATTAGACCTAACTAAAAAAGAACTTGCACATCATCAACATTTATACAAAAAGGCTCATTTGGAATTTGAAAAAATTAAGGTTTTAGAAAATGAAGAATTAAAAAAAATCCAAAAAGCTTTACAAAAAGAAGAAGAAAAATTTATAGATGAACTTGCTATAACAAGACATTTTAATAAGGATAAATGATGAAAAAAATAATATTTTTATTGATTTTCTTAAATTTTGTAAATGCACAGCAAAATTGCGAGCAGTATTTTGAAGCAAGAAAAGAGCAAATGCAAGAGCAAATTAGAGAATATGATGAAGCAAGACAAAGTTTAGAGGCTTATAGAGCTTCTTTTGAAGCTTTGCAAAAAGAAAAAATGCAAGCTTTGGAGCAAAAAGAAGCTGATGTTAATGCAAGTTTAGAGCAAATAAAAAGTTTAAAAGAGCAAAATGAGCGTATATTAGAAGCGACTAAACAAAATCTTCAAGTTATTAATGATAAAACCATGGGGCGTATCACAGAAATTTATGCTAAAATGAAAGATGTGGCCGTGGCAGGTATATTAAGCGAAATGGAACCGGATGAGGCTTCAAAAATTCTACTTTCGCTAGATCCTAGAAAAATTTCATCCATTATGGCCAAGATGGATCCAAAAAAAGCTTCCGATTTAACACTACTTTTGAAAAATTTAGATCAAAATGCAAGTTCGCAGTAAGTTTTAAGCAGTTTTTACCTTTTTTTTAGTATTATTTCAAAATAAAAATAAAAAGGTGAATAAATGCGTATCAAACCAGCTCATATACCTTATATAGCAAATAAAATAATACTTGATTTAATGCATTCTTCTTTTGTTAAAATTAAAGATGATAGTCAAAAACTTTTAAAAACAGCAAAAGAAATTATAGAAATAGATGTTTTAAATGAGCGTAAACTTGATGAAAAAGCAAAAGAAATTTTAGAAAGCCAAGAAGATGAAATTGAGTTTATGCAAATAGATAGAAAAAGTATGTTTTGGATGATTAAGAAAAAACTAGCAAATGAGTTTAAATTTATGCTCGATAGTGAAGATAGATACAATAATCTTTCTCATAAAATTTTAGAAAATTTAGTGGAAGAAGATTTGATAAACTACAATGTGTCAGAAAATCGCGTGAAAAATCTCATTTTTTCAAGTATTATGTCTTATTTAAAAGAGTATGAAAATTTAGAAGATTTAGTCTATGAAAAAATTTCAAATTATAAAAGAAAACTTATTCCAGGTTCTGAAGAATATGAATTGGTATTTGAAAAGCTATATCAAGAAGAGCTTAGAAAAAAAGGACTTTTATGAAAGCATATATTTATATAGAGAATGATGTTTTTTTAAGCGCAAAGGCTTTTGGACAAAGTGGAACTTTTTTTGGAGAGCTTGTTTTTAATACTTCTTTAACGGGGTATCAAGAAATTATTTCTGATCCATCATATGCAGGTCAGTTTGTAGTATTTTCAATGCCAGAAATTGGTATAGTTGGTATTAATGATGAAGATAATGAAAGTAAAGATGTATTTGCTAGCGGAATGATTATAAGAGAATTAAATGAAGATTATTCTAATTTTAGAGCCAATGATTCTTTAAGTGCTTATTTGAAAAAGCATGAAAAAATAGGGCTTTGTGAAATTGATACTAGATTTTTAGTTAAAATGATCAGAGATCAAGGAAATTTGAGAGCGGTAATATCTACTGAAATTAAGGACAAAGAAGAGCTTAAAAAAATGCTTCTTTCTAGTGCTAAAATTGATGAAGTAAATTATGTAGCACAGGTTAGCACTAAAAGCTCTTATAAACATAGTAAAGGTGCTTGGGATCATAGCAACAAAGCTTATGAGAATGTAAAAGCAAATGGTAAAAAAGTAGCTGTGATTGATTATGGTGTAAAAGAAAATATTTTAAATGAGCTTGTAAGTGTTGGACTTGAGGTGGAGGTTTTTCCTTATAATACCAAGGCAAAAGATTTGATTGATTTATATCAAAAAGGTAAAATTCATGGTGTATTTTTATCCAATGGACCAGGTGAGCCAAAAATTTTAAAAGATGAAATCGCAGAGATTAAAAAACTAGCAGAAGCTAAAATTCCTATGCTTGGTATTTGTTTGGGACATCAACTTTTAAGTAATGCTTTTGGTTATGAAACTTATAAAATGAAATTCGGCCAACATGGAGCAAATCATCCTGTTATTAACCTTACTAATAACACAGTAGAAATTACAGCACAAAATCATAATTATAATATTCCTGAAGAAATAGCAGAGGTTGCAACTATTACTCATAGAAATTTGTTTGGTGATAATGTAGAGGGTGTGAGATATAAAAATTATCCTATTATATCGGTGCAACATCACCCAGAAAGTTCTTCAGGACCACATGAGAGCAAGTATATTTTTAAAGAATTTTTAGAGCTTTTGTGAGTTTAGATTTTATTGCTTTAGCAAGTATAGCTTTTCTTTCTAGTTTTGGGCATTGTTATGGAATGTGTGGAGGTTTTGTTTTAGCTTATACTCAGCTTTCAAAGCAAATTAAACTCCCTTTTTTTCTTTTAATTTTCTCATATCATCTATCTCGAATTTTTGCTTATGTTTGCTTGGGCATATTTTTTGGAGTTTTTGGAAGCTTGCTTTCATTTAGTGAATTTTCAAAAGGCATAATGTTTTTTATAATTGGAATTTTTATGATAACATTAGCACTTGCTTTGATTTTTAAAGGAAAATTTCTAAGTTTTTTTGAAAATTCTTTATTTTTTGAATGCGTAATTAAAAAAAACATCTCTAGATTGATTCAACAAAAATCTTTCAAGAGTACTCTTTTTTTAGGATTTTTAAATGGCTTTGTGCCTTGTGGTTTGGTGTATTTTTATATAGCCTTTGGAATGAGTGTGCAAAGTGTGTATTTATCGGCTTTAATTATGCTTGTTTTTGGTTTTTCAACTTTACCAGCATTGATATTTCTTGCGTATTTTTCTAAAACATTAAATGAAAAATTTCAAAAAATAGCTAGTTTAATTTCCTATATTTTAATTTTTTGTTATGGTGTGTATTTTTCTTATATAGGCTTTGTTTTTACGCGATAATTTATTAATAAATAATAAATAATTAGACATAGTTTAAGCTAAAAAAGATATTAAGTATCGTATAATATAAAGATCGCATAATTGCAGAAAAAAACTTAAGGAGAGGAAATGCACCCAGGAAATGCATTAAACTATGACTATACGGTTGCTAAATATTTTATGTTTGCTACCTTATTGTTTGGTGTTATTGGTATGGCTATTGGAACGCTTATTGCCTTTCAGATGGCTTATCCGGATTTAAATTATTTAGCCGGTGAGTATGGTACTTTTTCAAGACTTAGACCATTGCACACTTCAGGTGTAATTTTTGGTTTTATGCTCTCAGGAATTTGGGCTACTTGGTATTATATTGGTCAGCGTGTGCTAAAAGTTAGTATGGCAGAATCAAGCTTTTTAATGTTCATTGGTAAATTGCATTTTTGGCTTTACATGATCACTATGATTATAGCTGTTATTACTTTGTTTGCAGGTGTTAGCACTTCAAAGGAATACGCAGAGCTTGAATGGCCACTTGATATATTGGTAGTTTTAGTTTGGGTTTTATGGGGTGTAAGTATTTTTGGGCTTATTGGAATTCGCCGTGAAAAAACTTTATATGTTTCACTTTGGTATTATATAGCTACTTTCCTAGGTATAGCAATGCTTTATTTATTTAACAATATGGCTGTGCCTACTTATTTTGTGAGTGGAATGGGCGATTGGTGGCATAGTGTTTCTATGTATGCAGGGACAAACGATGCATTAGTTCAATGGTGGTATGGGCACAATGCAGTTGCATTTGTATTCACTGTTGGTATCATCGCTCAAATTTATTATTTTCTACCAAAAGAAAGTGGACAACCAATTTTCTCATACAAATTATCTTTATTTGCATTTTGGGGCTTAATGTTTGTTTATTTATGGGCAGGTGGACACCACTTGATTTATTCTACAGTGCCTGATTGGATGCAAACTATGGGTTCAGTTTTTTCAATCGTTCTTATTTTACCTTCTTGGGGTTCAGCAATTAATATCTTACTTACTATGAAAGGTGAGTGGAGTCAATTAAGAGAAAGCCCATTAATCAAATTTATGATTTTAGCTTCAACTTTTTATATGTTCTCAACTTTGGAAGGTCCTATTCTTTCTATTAAATCAGTTAATGCATTAGCACACTTTACAGATTGGATTCCAGGACATGTTCATGATGGTACTTTAGGTTGGGTTGGCTTTATGACTATGGCTGCGCTTTATCACATGGTGCCTAGAATGTTTAAAAGAGAATTATATAGTAAATCGCTAATGGAAGCTCAATTTTGGATCCAAACTACAGGTATAGTATTGTACTTTAGTTCTATGTGGATAGCAGGTATTACTCAAGGCATGATGTGGAGAGCTACAGATGAGTATGGTAACTTACTTTATACTTTCATTGATACTGTTGAAGCTATTATTCCTTATTATTGGATTAGAGCTGTAGGTGGCTTGTTGTACTTAGTAGGATTTTTCATGTTTGTTTATAATATTTATAAATCAATTTCAGTGGGTAGAGTGCTTGATAAAGAGCCAAAAAGTGCTTCACCTATGGCAGCATAAGGAGGAAAAATATGTTTAGTTGGTTAGAAAAAAATCCATTCTTTTTTGCTGTGGCAGTATTTATAGTGATCGCATATGCAGGTATTGTGGAAGTTTTACCTGATTTTGCTCAAAATGCAAGACCAATTGAAGGTAAAAAGCCTTATACGGTTTTACAACTTGCAGGACGCCATGCTTATATTAAAGAAAGTTGCAATGCGTGTCATTCACAACTTATTCGTCCTTTTAAATCAGAAACAGATCGTTATGGTATGTATTCAGTTAGTGGTGAATATGCTTATGATAGACCATTTTTATGGGGTTCAAAAAGAACTGGACCTGATTTATTGCGTATAGGTAATTTTAGAACTACAGATTGGCATGAAAATCACATGTGGGATCCAGTTTCAGTTGTTCCTGGTTCTATTATGCCAGCTTACAAACATATGTTTAGCAATAATGCAAATATAGAAACAGCTTATGCAGAAGCACTAACTGTAAAAAAAGTTTTCAATGTTCCTTATGATGTTGAAAATGGTACAAAACTTGGTACTTGGGAAGAAGCTCAAGCAGAAGTTAAAGCAGAAGCCCAAGCTATAGTAGATCAAATGAAAAATCAAGATGTTAAAGATGCGTTTGCTAGAGGTGAAATTAGAGAAATTGTCGCTTTGATTGCGTATCTTAATAGCTTGAAATAGGAAAAACTATGGATTTAGAACTAATAAGAGAGTTGCAAGCTTATGGCTTTTTTGCCCTTGTAGTATTCTTAGTGGTAGTTTTGTATTCTTATTGGTTTCATTTGTATAGATCTGAAAAAACAGGTAGAAGAAACTATGAAAAATATGCTGATTTAGCATTACATGATGAAATTGGCGATCGTGTTTTAGAGCAAAATAAAAGGAGTGCTTAATGCAATGGTTGAACTTACAAGATAATGTTAATTTATTATCTTTTATTGGAGCAATTCTTATCATATTGATTACGCTTGTTGTGGTAGGAAAATTGTTTAAAAGTATGAAAGAAGAAAAAAGTCAGGGTGAGCTAAGCGAACATAGTTGGGATGGTATAGGTGAATATAAAAATCCTATACCACTTGGCTGGGCTGTGGTATTTTTCTTAGCTATAGTATGGTGTATATGGTATTTTCTTTGGGGGTATCCTTTAAATAGTTATTCTCAAATTGGTCAATATAATAAAGAAGTGCAAGCGCATAATGAGAAATTTGCACAAAAATTTGCAAATTTAAACAATGAAGATAAGCAAGAAATGGGTAAAAATATCTTTTTAGTTCAATGCTCTTCTTGTCATGGTATTACAGGTGATGGTATCAATGGAAAAGCTCAAAATCTTAATGTTTGGGGTTCAGAAGAGGGACTTATAGAAGTAATTACTAAAGGTTCTAAGGGCTTAAATTATCCTATGGGTGAGATGTTAAGTGCAGCAGATAATGGTATAGATGAAGCTGATATTCCTGCAATTGCCGCTTATGTTGCTTCTGAAATTTCAGCAATTAAAAAAACTGAAAATCCTCAACTTGTGGCAAAAGGAAAAGAATTATTTGTCACTTGTACAGTATGCCATGGTGAAGATGGAAAAGGAACTATTGATGGTCAATTAGTGGCTCCAGATTTAACAAAATATGGTAGTGCAGAATTTGTAGTAGATGTTTTAAATCGTGGTAAAGCAGGTAGTATAGGTGTAATGCCTCATTTTAACAATGGCTTGTTAAATGAGCTTCAAAAAGAAGCGGTCGGCGAATATGTGATTTCTCTTTCAAGGGGCGAATAATGGAAAATTCAAACAGATGTGTATTTTCACTTTCAGGCGTTAGCGGAATGTTAATAGCAACTATTTTATTATTATCGATTTTAGCAGGATTAACTATTTTGGGTCTAAAAACACAACAAGATGTTATGCAAAAACCTTATAAAATAGAAAATGCAGAACAAATTAAAATGTTTGACTCTAAAAGAGAAGAACATATCATTATAAAGGAATGATTATGGCAAAAGTTCTTGAGTATTTAATCATAGCAGGTTTAGTTGTAGCGGCTGGAATCACTGCTTGGTCGGTTTTAACTGCAAATCATCTTTTTATAGGATGAAAAATATATTTAAAGGCGGTTTTTTAGCCGCCATTTTTATTTGTTTTGCTAATTTTTTACATGCTGAAATATTATTAAATGATAATATCTTAAACACTGCGATAGAACAAAATATCACTACAAGTTCTAGACAAATTTATGAATTAACTGGAGTAAATATCGCTTTAGCATTAAGTGATAAAAAAGATTTTGAAAGTTTAAAAAATTATGAAGCTAATTTAAGTAAGCCATATATTTTACTTGTATTTTCTAAAGCTTCACATAAGGTAGATATACTTGCAAGCGATGATGCTTTGGCTTTTTTTGATAAAGAAGGTGTTTTGAGTCCTTATCCTGAAAAAGGAACAATTTTACCTATACTTGCAAATCCTAAACAAAAAGATATTTATAATGCAGCTATTTTAAATGGTTATGCAGATATAGCCGATCAAGTAGCAAATTATTTTAATATAAAACCTTTTTATGGAAATTCAAATCGTGATACTTTAAATATCATGAGAATTTTAATCTATGGATTTTTATGTGTTGCAATTTTAATGCTAGTTCAAAGAAAAATCAAAAGGAGAAAATAAAAATGGAAAATAAGAAAACATTTTGGCCTTATGGTATTTTGATTTCTTTGGGGCTTATTGTTATAGCTTGTATTGTTACGATTTTTATTGCAAGTAAGGCTCCTGTGTATGAAGATAATTTTTATTTTGATTCTTATCAAAATGTAGAGTTAAATTATAATGAAATTCAAAACAGACAAAAGACTTTTGATGAAAATTTTAAGCTAAGCATTAAAGACAAAGAAAGCTTTATGCATAAGAAAAATCAAGTTTATTATATCAATGAAGGACAAAATGAGCTTAGGATTGCAATTGAAAATTTAAAAGATTATGACTTGAGTAAGCTTCAAATCCAAACTTTACTTTCGCGTCCACATACAAATGTAAATGATGAGAATTTGCAAGTAAGATTAGAAGGAAGTGATTTGGTGTTTGATTTTAATATCAAAGAAAAAGGTGTTTGGCAAATACTTTTAAAAATCACTCAAGATGAAAATAGTGTAGGATTTTTTAAATTCTTTTTGCAGACTAAATAATGAAACTTTTTGTATTTAGCTCACTAAGAGCTTTAAGAAAGTATTATGAGAAAAAACTACAGGTTGATAGTTTAGTAGAACCGGCTATGAGTATAGCCGAATTTATACAAAAGTTAGTTTTTTCTCCGCATTTTCAAGCAACACACTATGAGTGTTTACTTTTGATGAAAAAGGCTTGTGAGCAAACTAAAAATTTAGAGCAAAGCTTAAAAATACCGAGTAATTTTTTTGCTTTCTTAAAAAATAATGCTTATTTATTTAGTTTCTTTAAAGAGCTTAGTTTGGAAAAAAAAGATATCAACTCATTAAAATTTCATGATGCTTACGCTCAGTATGATGAACATTTGCAAATTTTAGAAGAACTTTTTAAAAATTATCTTACCTTGTTAAAAGAGCAAAATCTATATGATGATATTTCTTTGCCGCTAGATTATGAAATTAATAGTGATTTTTTAAAAAATTATGATGAGATTATTTTTGATTTTCAAGGTTTTTTAAATGCCTTTGAAGTAGAGCTTTTGTTAAAAGTTAAGGAAATACTTCCTCTTAAAGTGCAGTTTAATTGCACTAAATTTAATAAAGATTTTTTAAATACTCTTAGCTTTTTACAAGGACTTTCTCTTAAGGCAAATTATGCTTATTTGTTTGATTTAAATCAAAAAACAATTTTAAAAGAAGAGTGCTTTTTTAAAGAAAGTAAAATTAGTTATAAAAGTTTTCATTTAAGATCTTTACAAGCTGCTTTTGTTTTTGAAAAAATTAATTCTTTTTTAAAATCCGGTATAAGCGCAAAAGATATTGTAGTGATTACACCTGATGAGAATTTTGTAGATATTTTAAGACTTTATGATAAAAACAATGTTTTAAATTATGCAAGTGGAGAAAGTATTAAAAATACACTTTTTTATCACAGATTAAAGTCTTTGTATGAAAGTGCTAAAGATGATGAGTTTGAGTATGAAGAAGATGAAGAATTTTATGAAAGGTGTAATTTAAACAAACATTTGTGTAATTTACATTTTTTTTCTTCTAGTGTTGATTTTACAGAGTTTAAAAAGTTTTTTGATGAAAATATTTCTTTTGATTTTTTTGAGAATTTTATTTTTAATTTGCTAGAAGATAGTGATGAGGAATTAAAAAATTATATACATCAAGAGCTTATTTTTATCAAAGAGCTTGTAAAAACACACGAGTTAAGCTTTGTGCAAATTTTAGAATTATTTTTCATGCAAATTGATGGTATAAAATTAAGCAGTGTTGGTGGTGGTGAAGTTACTGTAATGGGGCTTTTAGAAAGTAGGGGACTTAGATATGACGGGGTGATTATAGTCGATTTTAATGATGAGTTTATCCCAAAAAGAGTTTCAAGTGAGTTATTTTTAAACAATGAAATTCGCAAAAAAGCAGGACTTATCACTCATGCTCAAAGAGAAAATTTACAAAGACATTATTATTATACTTTAATAGCCAAGGCAAAATTAGTTGGAATTTCTTATGTGGAAAATGAAGAAAAAATCAAATCAAGATTTTTAAACGAACTTGAACTTCCATTTTATGAAGACAAGACTTATAGTAATAATGCTTATGTGAAATATTTTCAAACTTATCCATGTACTTTTAATCTTGAGCCTATTGTAAATATTAAAGCAAAGCACGATTATTTTCAAAACGATCTTTCTTTTTCAAGATTTCATCTTCTTGTGCATTATGGTTTGGATTATTATTATAAATATGTTTTAAGATTAAAAGAGCCAAAGACTTTAGACGATACACTTAGAGCAAATGAGTTGGGGAGTTTTATCCATAAGGCTTTAGAACTTTATTATACACAAAAATCTAAAAATCATTTTGATTATGAAGTTTTTATGCAAGTGGTAAAAAGCATTAAACAATACCGAGTTGATGCGCTAAATTTAGCTTTAATACAAACTATATTTAAAGAATTCCAAACACTTGAAAATGAGCATTTTAAGCAAGGTTATGTGGTAGAAAAATGTGAATTTAATCCACCAAGAAAAGAATTTATTGCAGAAAATGGAGTGAAAATTCACGCCATAGGCTTTTTAGATAGAGTAGATAATAATGGTAATGAAAGATTGATTATAGATTATAAAAGTGGTAAGGCAGATGAAAAATCTTATCAACTTGCTTTTTATAAGTTTTTATTAGAAAATCAAAATACCTTATTAAATACAAAAGCTTGCTTTTATGATCTAAAAAATATCAAAATCATACATGAAAATGCTAAAAGTAAGAGCGTACAAGAACTTAAAGATTTGCTTAATGAGCTTGCTAAAGAACCTTTGGAAAAAGAATTTTTTAATCAAAAAAACGACAATACTTACAGCCCTTATACCATGCTTTATAAAAAGGAGTTTAAGCTTTGAGTTATCATTTTGAGCCTTTTTTAGCTTTGGAAGCTAGCGCAGGAAGTGGAAAAACTTTTGCATTAAGTGTGCGTTTTGTAGCTTTGGTTTTAATGGGAGCTAAGATTAATGAAATTTTAGCCCTTACTTTTACTAATAAAGCTACAAGCGAAATGAAAGAAAGAGTTTTTAAAACCTTTTTAGAATTTGATGTGCTTGAAAATGGGGAGAATAAAGCAGAGTGTAATGAGCTTATGAAAATGCTAGGTAAAAGCAAAGATGAGCTTATAGCTTTAAGAGAAAAATACAAAGATGAGTTTTTAAGATCTAAGCTTAATATCTACACTTTTGACAGCTTTTTTTCACAAATCATTCGTTCTTTTGCTTTAAATTTAGGTCTTATGAGTGATTTTGACATTATAGAAAGTCAAGATAGTTATAAAAATTTCATTTCTAAATTAGACGAAGAAGAATTAAGAGCTTTAGCTTATTACATTGTCCAAACAAAAAGTAAAAGTGATTTTTTGCAAAATCTTGAAAGCTTGTATGAAAGATCTTGTGAAATAAAATCTATACAAAATGCACATTTTCCAAATAAAACTTTTTTAGAAAAAAGCTTAAGTGAGTTTATAGCTTATGCAAGAAATTTAAGCACAGATAAAAACTATCAAAAAAATTTCGAATTTGAAAACATAGAAGATTTCTTTACTAAACCTATTATTTGTGATTTAGATAAAAAATATTTTGTAAAAGTCATCGATAGTGAATTTTTACAAAAAAGAGCAGAGTTTTTACAAAGCGCAAAAGAGTATTTTACTCAAATGGAAAATTATCGCATTAGTATGCTTGCAAAGCTTTTGAAGCATTTTAAAGAAGCAAGAAATGAAAATAATGCCAAGCAAAATGCACTGACTTTTTCAGATATAGCTTTAAAAACTCATGAGTTAATTAGTGATGAAACTAATAAAGATTTGATTTATTTTAGACTTGATGGTTATATTTCGCATTTATTAATTGATGAATTTCAAGATACTAATGTTTTGCAGTATCAAATTTTAAAACCTATTATCGCTGAACTTGTTTCAGGTGAGGGAGTGAAAAAAAACAGAAGCTTTTTTTATGTGGGGGATAAAAAGCAAAGCATATATGGTTTTAGAGGGGGCAAAAAAGAGCTTTTTGATAAACTTTTAAAAGATTTTCCACAAATTAAATTAGAGCATTTAGATACTAATTATCGTAGTAAAAAGATCATTGTTGATTATGTAAATGAAGTCTTTAAAGATAAATTTTTTGATAGCTTTTTAAATCCTAGCTTTACTTTGCAAAAAAGCATTAAAGAAGGTGGATATGTGGAAGTTTTGCAAAATCATATCCTACCAAAAAGTTCTTTGCATGAAGCAAGTGGCAAAGAAGTTTTAAAGATCATCCAAAAGCTTTTAGAAAAAGGCGTAAAGCTTAGTGAAATTTGCATTTTGGTATGGATTAACAAAGATGCTACTTTAATGAAAGAATTTCTTGAAGAAAATGACATTAAAGCATATACGCAAAGCAATGTAGCTTTGATGGATTGTATTAGCGTAAGAGTGCTTTTTGAGTATGCAAAGGCTTGTGTGCTTAAAGATGAGTTTAGTTTGTACTTTGCAAGTAGTATTTTAGAAAAAGAGCTTGAGTTTATAACGCTTGATTTAAACCGCAGTGTAGGTGAGATTTTAAAATACCTAGTACATGTTTTAAAACTTGATTTAAGCGATGTTAATCTCATCGCATATTTAGAGTATGCAAGTACTTTTGATAATTTCTTTAATTTTTTATTTGCTCCATGTGAGTTAAAGTCTTTACAAGCTCAAGATGATGGAGTAAGCATTATGACCGTGCATAAATCTAAGGGGCTTGAATTTGAAAATTTAATCGTACTTGATAGACTTAGTAAAAAAGCTCCGGATAATGAAACTTTAATGTTTGAGTATGATTTAGAGCAAGGTTGGGAAGTAAAATACAGACATAGCGCTAGAAAATATCTTGAAGATCAAAATTACAATACCTTTTTAGCTAAAAGAGAAAAACTTCAAGCAGAAGATGAGATAAATTGTCTATATGTAGCCCTTACTAGAGCTAAAAACTCTCTTTTTATCATAAAAAATGATGAGAGTTTTAAAACCTTTAAGAGCTATTTTCAAGACTATGAAGAAAAACAAATAGGCATTATAGAAGAACAGCTTGTCAAAACAAATGAGCCTTTAGAAAATTTAGAACAAATAGAAAACTTTGAAGAATTTCAAAAGGTAAATTTGCAAGAAGTTAAAGTAAAAAGTCATCTTTCAAGCACGCAAATACATTTTGGTTTGGCTTTGCATGAGTTTTTGCAATATTTTGATTTTAATACTAAAAGTAATTTTGAATTTTGCAAGCAAATGGTGTATAAAAAATATCGTTTTTACTTAGATGATGAAGGTTTTAATGAGCTTTTTAAAAGACTTACTATGCTTTTAAAAGATGAGAGCTTTAACGCGCTTTTAGTGGGTAAAAAGCTACTAAAAGAGCAAATCATCACTTATAAAGGCGAACAAAAACAACTTGATATGCTTGCATTTGATGATAATGAAGCTATCATTATAGACTATAAAACAGGCTTAAATTTAAACGAACATAAAAAGCAAGTTTTACTTTATAAAGAAGCCATAGAAAAAATCTTAGCCAAGACTTCCACTAAGGCTTTTTTGGTATATGTTTTAAAGGATAAAGTGGAGATAGCGGAGGTTTAAGGAAATCGTATGAGATGTTTTATTGTAAATTCAAATTATAAATCTACTGATGGTGAAAAATTTTTAATTAAATATTTAAATGATAATTTACCAGAGGATTATGAAATTTATGTCCAACCTAATTTGAATGGAAATAGACCTGATATTATTCTTTTTCACGAGCATAAAGGTGTATTTATTATCGAAATTAAAGATTGGAAATTAGAAAGATTTGAAAAAGATAGTAAAAAGAATAAATATTATAAATATACCAATGGTGGACGTTCTGAAATAGCTAATCCAAATTCTCAGCTTAGAAGATATAAAACTCAATTTAATTATTTTAAGCAACTTCCTGCTATTTGTATTCATTATTTTTATAATAGCTACACCCAAGATGTCATTGACTTTATAGGGGAAAGAGGTATTGAAATTTTTGGATGTGATAAAAAATATAACTTAATTAAATTTATAATAAATTATCCAAATAGCTTTATAAAATCACCAAACGAAATAAGAGATTTTTTACTTCCAAAAAAACACAAAAAAGAAAATGGAGAATATATAAATTTAACACAACAACAAAAAAGACTTATAGAACATATTCCAAAAACATGGAGAAGATTAAAAGGGGTTGCAGGGAGTGGAAAAACCCTGGTTGTTGCACAAAAAGCGGTAAATATAGCAATAGCTAACAAAAAAGTATTAATTATTTGTTTTAATAGAACATTAAAAAGATATATAAGAGACCAAATAAATAAAACATGCAAAGATTTTGAATGGAAATTTATAGAATATAATCATTTTCATGAATTTATTAAATTATATGTAGAAGAAAATGGATTAGAAGTAAAAAAATATGGCAATAATTTTGATTTATATGAATGTGCTTTAATAGAGCAGGTTTTAAAACTTCAAGAAAAAAAATCAAATTCGAAAAATAGAAAATACGATGCAATATTAATAGATGAAGCACAAGATTTTAAAAAAGAGTGGTTTGATATTTTGCTTTATTTTTTAGATGAAAATAGTGAAGTTTTATTAGCAGCTGATGATAGACAAAATTTATATAACAGAAGTGTATCATGGATTGAAGAAAGTATGGGTGGATATAAATACAAATTTAAAGGTGCTTGGGGTGTTTTAAAAGAAGTGAAAAGATCTACCCGTTTGCCAAGTTAATTCACAAGACTAATCTATTTTTTGAAACATTCTTAAAGGATTATTTAGAAAATCATCCTGATAAGAACTTTGGTAATTTTTTAAATTCAGAAATTATCATAAATGAAAATACTTTAGATTTGTATTCGTTGGTTTGGGAGAATATTGAAGAAAAAGATCTGTATGATAAAATTTTATATTATTGTAGGTTTTTCATAAATGAGAAATATAAACTAAAAGATATAAGCATTTTAGTACCCAATAAAAATATAGGGCATAGCATGATGTGTTTTTTAGTTAAAAACAATATAAACATTGAACATATGTTTGATAATAAAGATGATTTCTCGTTAGAAAGTGATGCTGTGACAATATCTACCATAAACAGTTTTAAAGGTATGGAAAACAAAGTAATTATTTATGTTAGTGAAAATAAAAGTAGTATTTGTAATGACTTTAGAACCTATGTTGCATTAACAAGAGCCAAAGAAGCTTTAGTGGTGTTAAATAACAATAAAAAATATTTAGAATATTCTAAAGAATGGATGTAGCATAATTTACAGCCATTCTCAATTGTTTTAAATTTCTAAAGTTTTGCTATATTATTTTTTATTTTTCAACCCTAGTATGATAATTTAATCTTTTATAATATTACCTTTTTTGTCAATATATACCCATTTTCCGTTTAAGTTAACTTCCGCTAATCCTTCTCTAAAATCCAGTTTTACATTATCAAATGTAGGTTCTATTGCAATTTTTCCACTTGTATCAATAAAACCCCACTTACCATTCAGTTTAACACCAGCCAAACCTTCATTAAAACCCCACGTATAATCAAATGCATTTTCAACTAAAATTTTATTATTTTCATTGACTAAATTCCATTGATTATTATCTTTGATAGCTCTTAGATCCTTATGTTTGTGTATATAAGCACCTATACAAGCTTTACTATCTCCCTTATCACATTTTTCTTTGTAGATAGCTTGGAGTATTTTACAACTTGCTTCATCGCTGTGGCATTTACTTTCAAGTTTGCTTGTGTAAATTCGGCTGTATTTTCCACCGTAAAAATACTGATACACACTTGCTAAGGCTATCAAAATCAAAATCATCACACTAGCTATGATTTTACTTTTGTGTTTTATGATGAATTCTTTTCTTTGTTTGAGTTTCTTTTCTCTTTCTTCTTGGGCTATTTTTATCTCTTCTTCGATTTTCTTCTTTCTTTCTTCTTCTAATCTTTTTAATTCTTCTTGTCTTTGTCTTTCTTTTTCTAGTTTTTCTTTTGCTTGTGGATCGTATAGTTCATTACTTCCACATCCTTTACAAAATTTAGCTACATCTAAATTTTTCATATTGCAATGTTTGCAAATAAGCATCATTCACCCCTTGCTTGTTTTATGATTTCATAGGCTAGGTTGATCTTTTTCATCATCTCTTGAGCTATCTTTAAAAGTTCAGGTGGAAGCTCTTTAGAATGAAGATTATCATAGTGGTATTCTTTAGCTAGTTTTCTATAATTTTTCTTTATACTTTCAAAATCATCATTTGGATGAGAATTTAAAATTTCATAGGCTTGTTCTAGGGTGATTTTTATTTCATCTTGGTGTTTTTCTTGTTTTTGCTGAGTGTTTTCATGTGTGAAATTATAAATTTGCTCATATCTTATTTTTATTTCCCTAAAGCTTATGAGGTTTAATCCAAGTCCTATGATGATATTTTCTATTAAGGTGTTTTCATTTGCACTCATTTGTTTATCATAATATATTAGATCAAGCAATAAACATATAAGAAAATCTGCTTCTTTCTTGCTTATGCGTATATTAGAGCAAAGCTCACTAATGCTTCTGCCTTGACTTTTCTCATACTCAAAAATACTTGCATAAGTATTTCTAAAGCCACTATACTCTTTAGTATAAAACATTTCTATCTTATCAAGCAAAGAAGATATAAATTTAGATAAATCTTGAGTAATGATTTTATTATCTACTTTGGCAACTTTTGCTAAAAAAGCAACCATGATAGCAGGATTTTTACTATAAATAAAATCAAATTTTTGTCTTGCAGCATGGTATAATTCTTTTCCGCAAAATATACAAAATTTAGCGTCTTTATCAGGATTAAATTCTGAGCAATGCTTACAAATTCTATATTCTTGAACTTTAAATTTTAAAGAAAACAAAATAAAACCTTATTTTTAATACAATAGAAAGTTATTTTATAAAGAACTTACTTAAAAAGTACTATTTTACTTTTATCTGCAAGAATTAATCAAAATATTTAAACTTTAAGTATTCTTAAATTAAGTATTAATTAAGATAAAATAATTATAATCTCATTTTTAAAAAAATTTTTGGCAAAGGTAAGATGATGACAAAGATAACAAAGCCAAACGAAGTAAAACGTGAATGGATCGTTTTAGACGCTGAAGGAAAGCGTTTTGGTCGTCTTTTAACAGAAGTAGCGACTATTTTAAGAGGTAAAAATAAACCTTGCTATACTCCAAATGTTGACTGTGGAGATTATGTAATCATTATCAATGCTTCTAAAGCAGTTTTCACAGGTGCAAATAAAGCAGAAGATAAACTATATCACAGACATTCAGGGTATTTTGGAAGCGTAAAAAGTGAAAAATTTGGTGATTTATTAGAAAAAAATCCAGTTAAATTATATAAATTAGCAGTTCGTGGTATGCTACCTAAAACAAACCTAGGTAGAGCTATGCTTAAAAAATTAAAAATTTATGCAGGTAGCGAACATCCTCATACTGCTCAAATTGCTAATAAAGGAAAATAATCATGGCAACAACATACGCAACAGGTAAAAGAAAAACCGCTGTAGCTAAAGTTTGGGTAAAAGCTGGTAGTGGTAAAATCATCGTTAATGGTATGGATTTAAACACTTGGCTTGGCGGACATGAAGCTATAAAATTAAAAGTAGTTCAGCCTTTATTAGTAACTAAACAAGAAACTTCTATGGACATTAAAGCAACAACTTTAGGTGGTGGTTACAGTGCTCAAGCTGAAGCTTTAAGACATGGTATTTCAAGAGCTTTAGCTGCTATGGATGCGGATTTTAGAGCATTATTAAAACCAAAAGGACTTCTTACTAGAGATAGCAGAACTGTTGAACGTAAAAAATACGGTCGCAGAAAAGCAAGAAGAAGCCCACAATTCTCTAAACGCTAATATTTTTTGGATCCATTTTGGATCCATTTTCTCTATTTTTTTAAAAAAAATCATATTTTTTTCATATATTTTTATTTTATTTAAAATCAAAGGATTTTTTGTTTAGAATAAATATTTATAATTCCAAGGTCCGATCAGGGAAACCTCCTTTTTGTAGTAAATTTAAGCCCCTTACCCAAAGGGGCTTATTTTATTTTAATCTTCTTTTTTATATAATCGCTCAATTTATTTTATAAGGATTGTTATGAAAAAAATTATAAGCTTAGTTAGTTTAGCTAGTGTTTTATTTGCTTTTGATGGTAGCAAAATAGAAATAACCCCGACCTTTAACTATACAACACCAGAAGGAAATTTAGATCTTAAAAATTATGGTGGAGTTGGCTTAAGATTTGGCTATCACTATGATGATTTATGGATAGATCAAGCTGAACTTGGTTTAGAGTATTATGATAATGCAAAATATAATAATCCAAATGATAATACACATACAAATACTAGTGTTTCGAGATTTTATGTGAATGCTATTAAAGGAATTGATTTAGCTAATCATGTGTATTTATATGGATTATTAGGAACAGGTTATGAGTATTTAAGTCATGGGGTTTATGAAAATAAAAGTGGTATGTTTGCTCAATATGGTGCAGGTTTTAAATTCGCGCTTGGAGAAGATTTAGCTTTAAGACTTGAAGCAAGAGATCAAATTAAATTCAACAATGGCGAACATAATTTAATTTCTAGTGTTGGTTTAAGTTTTTATTTTGGCAATAAAGCTCCAAAAACTCCTAATGTTGAAACAAAACAAATTGAAGAAAAGCCACAAGTAAAACAAATCGATAAAACATGTTCAGAACCAAGAAAAGGTGCTTTGCTTGATCATATAGGTTGTGAAAAAACAATAGCCCTTGAGGGACATTTTGGTTTTGATCAGACTAATATAAATCCAGAATTTGCTCAAAAAATTCAAGAAGTAGGTAAGATCTTAGAAGAAAATCCTCAATACTATACTATTTTAGAAGGCCATACAGATAGTACAGGTCCTAAGGCTTATAATCAAAAATTATCATTAGAGCGCGCTAATGCCGTAGCGAAGGAACTTGAAAAAACAGGTGTTGCTAAAGAAAAAATTGTAACTAAAGGCTATGGTTTTGAAAAGCCAAAAGCAAGCAATGATACCAAAGAAGGTCGTGCGCAAAATAGACGCGTTGAAGCAAAATTTTTTATTAAAGAATAAACTTTGCTAAAAAAGACAATTTTATTTGATTTAGATGGCACTTTGATAGATTCTACAAGTGCCATTTTAGATGGATTTGATGCTGCTTTTAAAGCTTTTAATGAGCCTTTAAGAGATCATGAAGCTATTAAGGCTTTGATAGGTTTTCCTTTGGATGTAGCTTTTGAAAAGCTTGGTGTGGCAAAAGAGAAAACAAGTGAATATATTAATGCTTATAGAAATGTATATCAAAAAATCTATATAGAACAAACTTCTTTACTTCCTTTTGCAAAAGAAAGTGTATATGAGGCTAGTTTATTTGCTGATTTAGCTGTTGTTACGACTAAAAGTTCTAAATTTTCTAAACCTTTACTTGATCATTTAGGTATAGGAGAGCATTTTAAAGTTATTATAGGTAGAGACGATGTAACTTGTCCAAAGCCAGATGCTGAGCCTATTTTATTAGCTTTGAAGAAACTTTCTAAAAACAAAGAAAATGCTTTTATGGTAGGTGATACTCATTTAGATATAAAAGCTGCTCAAAATGCCAATATTATTCCTGTGGCTGTAAGTAGTGGTTATGAAAGTAAAGAAAGTTTAGCTAAATTTGAAATTCCGCTTTTTAAAAATACCTATGAAGCCATAAAATATATAAGAAATATCCGATAATTTCCCATTTAAACTCTATACCTATAAATAATAAAAAATTTTTATTATTGTTTAAGACAATTAAAGATAAAGTAGTTATTGACTTTAAGTAATTATTTAATTATAAGGATAGATTAAATGAGTAAAATAATGAAAACGATGGATGGTAATGAAGCAGCAGCTTACGCTGCTTATGCATTTACAGAGGTTGCTGGAATTTATCCTATCACTCCAAGCTCTCCTATGGCTGATTATACTGACATATGGGCTTCTCAAGGCAAAAAAAATCTTTTTGGAGTGCCAGTTAAAGTTGTAGAAATGCAAAGTGAAGCAGGTGCAGCAGGGACAGTTCATGGATCTTTACAAGCGGGTTCTTTAACCACGACTTATACCGCTTCTCAAGGACTTTTGTTAAAAATACCAAATATGTATAAAATTGCAGGTCAACTTTTACCTGGAGTAATTCATGTGGCAGCTAGAGCTTTAGCATCTCAAGCGCTATCTATTTTTGGAGATCATCAAGATATTTATGCTGCAAGACAAACAGGTTTTGCTATGCTTTGTTCACATTCTGTGCAAGAAAGTATGGATTTAGCAGGTGTTGCACACCTAGCAGCTATCAAAGGTAGAGTGCCTTTTATGCATTTTTTTGATGGTTTTAGAACCTCTCATGAAATCCAAAAAATTGAAGTAATGGATTATGCACATTTTGATCGCTTATTGGATCGTGAGGCTTTATTGGAATTTAGAAATTCCTGTCTAAATCCAGAAAATCCAAAAACAAGAGGTACGGCTCAAAATGATGATATTTATTTTCAAACAAGAGAGTTGGCAAATAAATATTATGAAGCTGTTCCTGATATTGTTAATGAATATATGCAAGAAATTTCAAAAATTACAGGAAGAGAATACAGACCTTTTGTGTATTATGGGGATAAAAATGCAACGCGTGTTGTTGTAGCAATGGGTTCAGTGACTGAAGCTTTAAAAGAAGTTGTAGATTATTTGAGTAGCAAAGGTGAAAAAGTAGGGGTTTTAAAAGTTCATTTATATAGACCATTTAGTTTAAAATATTTATTTGATGTAATGCCTCAAAGTGTTGAAAAAATTGCTGTTTTAGATAGAACTAAAGAGCCAGGAAGTTTAGGCGAGCCACTTTATTTGGATTTAAAAAGTGCATATTATGGAAAAGAAAAAGCACCTTTAATCGTTGGTGGTAGATATGGACTTTCTTCAAAAGATGTGGATCCTGCTCAGTTAATAGCAGTGTTTGAAAATCTAAATCAAGCAAACCCAAAAGATGGTTTCACCATAGGAATTAATGATGATGTAACCTTTACCTCATTGCCTGTGGGAGAGAAAATTTCTTTGGGTGATGAAAGTACTATAGAGTGTTTATTTTATGGACTTGGTGCCGATGGCACTGTAGGTGCAAATAAAAACTCTATTAAAATTATAGGAGATAAAACAGACTTTTACGCGCAAGCTTATTTTGCTTATGATTCTAAGAAATCAGGTGGTTATACAAGAAGCCATTTAAGATTTTCTAAAAAACCTATTACTTCAACTTATTTAGTTTCTACACCACATTTCGTAGCATGCTCAGTGGCTGCGTATTTAGAAATTTATGATGTTTTAGCAGGTATTAGAAAAGGAGGAACTTTCCTTTTAAATAGTATTTGGAGTGCGCAAGAAACTATTGAAAAAATTCCAAATGCAGTAAAAAGAGTTTTAGCACAAAAAGAAATTAATTTTTATATCATTAATGCTACAAAACTTGCTAGAGAGATAGGACTAGGTAGTAGAACAAACACGATTATGCAATCAGCATTTTTCAAACTTGCTAATATCATTCCTTTTGAAGATGCGCAAAAATATATGAAAGAATTAGCTTATAAATCATATAGTAAAAAAGGTGATGCTATAGTTGAAATGAATTATAAAGCTATTGATGTAGGTGCAGATGGACTTGTAAAAGTTGATATTGATCCTTCTTGGGTAAATTTAGCTAATGAAGCAAAAGAAGAAACTATAGCTTATAAAGGTACTGAGTTTGTTGAAAAAATCGCAAAACCTATGAATGCAGCTAAGGGTGATGATTTACCAGTTTCGGCATTTTTGGGCTATGAAGATGGTAGTTTTGAGCATGGTACTACTGAGTATGAAAAAAGAGGCGTTGGTGTTATGGTGCCAAGATGGATAGAAACTAATTGTATTCAGTGTAATCAATGTGCTTCAGTATGCCCTCATGCAGTTATCAGACCTTTCTTGATTGATGAAGAAGAATTAAACAATGCTCCAGCAGGTGTAAAAGAGCACAGCTTAAATGCAAAAGGCGTGAAAGAGCAAAAATTAAATTTCAAAATTCAAGTTTCGCCGCTTGATTGTACAGGTTGCGAGCTTTGTGTACATGAGTGTCCTACCAAAGAAAAATCTTTAGTGATGGTACCACTAGGTGAAGAGCTTGATCATGGTGAGCAAGAAAATGCAGATTATTTATTCAAAAAAGTAAGTTATAAAGATAATATTTTAAATAGAGAAAATACCAAAGGCATCCAATTTGCTCAACCTTTATTTGAATTTCATGGAGCATGTCCAGGGTGTGGAGAAACTCCTTATATTACTTTAATTACTAGATTATTTGGTGAAAGAATGATTGTTGCTAATGCAACTGGTTGTAGTTCTATTTATGGTGGCTCAGCTCCTTCAACTCCATATAGAAAAAGCAATAAAAATGGTCATGGACCTGCTTGGGGCAATTCTTTATTTGAAGATAATGCTGAATTTGGTCTTGGTATGAAAATAGCAACTGAAACTACAAGACATAAAATAGAACACATAATGAATGAAAGTATGCAAGAAGTACCTAACGCACTTTCTGCATTATATAAAGAGTGGATTGCAAATAAAGAAGATTCTAAAGTTTCTTTGGAATTAAGAGATAAATTAGTTCCATTGTTAGAAGAAAATAAGCAAATCAAAGCAGTTAATGATATTTTAGAACTTAAAAGCTATTTAAGTAAAAAATCACATTGGATTTTTGGTGGTGATGGCTGGGCTTATGATATAGGTTATGGTGGACTTGATCATGTTTTGGCAAGCGGTGAGAATGTAAATATTTTAGTGCTTGATACTGAAGTGTATTCTAACACAGGCGGCCAGAGCTCAAAATCTTCAAGAACAGGTTCGGTAGCACAGTTTGCTGCAGCAGGTAAGCCAGTGCAGAAAAAAGATCTTGGTCAAATTGCTATGACTTATGGTTATATTTTTGTGGCTCAAGTAAATTCTAATGCAAATTATGCACAATTGTTAAAAGCTGTAATGGCGGCAGAAGCTTATGATGGACCTTCTTTGATTATTGCTTATTCTCCTTGTATAGCTCATGGTATTAAAGGTGGACTTGGAAATTCAGGAAATCAAGCAGAGTTAGCTACAAAATGTGGATATTGGCCAACTTATATTTATGATCCGCGTTTAGAAGCTGAAGGTAAAAATCCTTTAACAATTTCTTCAAAAGAACCTGATTGGGATTTATATGAAAGCTTTTTAATGAATGAAGTTCGTTATAATTCTTTGAAAAAATCAAATCCTGAGCAAGCAAAAGAATTATTTGAAAAAAATAAAGCAGAGGCACAACGTCGTTACAGACAGCTTAAGCGTTTAGCAAGTGCTGATTTTAGCAATGAAAATTAATTTTGTTTCGAATTTTTATTCTTGTTTTATGGATAATTAACGCTTTTGGTGTTAATTATCCATTTTTAAATCAAAATTGTTATGTTGATAATTTAATTTCAATTCAAGATCCTTTTTTTAAAAAGACTACAAATATAAAATCTAATTTTTCTTTGCAAGCTATTGTTTCAAATAAGATTAAGATTAATGATAAGTGGTATGCTTTAAACGATTATATTGATGGTTTTAAAATAGTTGAAATTAGAAATTCTCAAGTTGTATTAAAAAAGGAAGAAAAAATAATGGTTTTAAATTTGTATGAAAAAAATAGTATTTTTATGTATTAATTTTTTGTTTTTTACAAATGTATTTGCCATGCAGTGTAATCAGCATTTTTTTAATATAAGAGTAGAAGACAAAACTTCTTTGCTTGAAATTTTAAATGAACTCGGAAGAGAGTGTGATTTTAGTATTATTATTAAAGATATTTTTGCTCAAGAAAAATTAATGCATGCTCAAAATTATTTACATATAAAGAAAATGTCTTTAAGAGAGATTTTTAAGCTTTTATTGGTGGAAAACAATCTTGCTTATGAATACGATAAAAATGCTTTAAAAATTTATGGAAAACAAGTTAAAACTTTTAAAGTGCATTATATAAGTTCTATTAGAGAAGGACAAAGTATTACTAAAGCTTCAGTGGATTCTAGACCAAAACAAGGAGATTATGATAATTATAAAGAAGTAGATAATTTAGTTATTAGTACTGATAAATTTGATTTTTGGGAGAAAATTTCAGAAGAAATTCAAGCTTTGTTGGATGAAAATACAACTAAACCTATTGTCAATACTAATGCAGGAATTATTACTTTAAATGCAACTCCATATGAACTTGCAAGAGTTGGAAAATATTTAGATGACTTAAATAAAAGACTTAAAAAACAAGTTTTAATTGATGTAAGTATTGTTGCTGTGCATTTAAACAAAAATCATTCAAGTGGAATTAATTGGCAAGAACTTGCTTTTAAACTTAATGGTGATGATAATGATTTTATAATTAATAAAGATGGTGTTAGAAATATTAACTTAAAAGCAAATATTGAAACCAAAGCTATTTTAAATTTATTACAAGAAAATGGTAAAACAACTATACTTTCTAACCCAAAACTTATGGCTTTAAACAATCAGCAAGCTATTATTTCTATAGGCGATACAATAAATTATCAAGTAAAAGAAAGTTCTAAAGGAACAGAAAATGGTACAATAGTTAGTGAAATATATAATAATTACTCTATTTTTGTAGGAATTTTACTTAATATATTGCCTGAGATTTCAGATGATCATAAAATTATGCTTAGGATTAATCCAAGCTTGAGTGATTTTAAATATAGTTTTGATAATCATAGACAAAGCAAACCAAGAAATATAGCGCCAGATACTATACAAAAAAAGCTTTCTACTGTAGTTGAGGTTGATGATGGACAAACTTTAATTTTAGGCGGATTGATTAGTAAAAATACCATTAATAATCATAATGAAATAAGCATTTTATCTAAAATTCCACTTTTTGGAGCTTTATTTCAAGGAAAACAAAATTATGAAGATATTAGCGAAATAGTTTTTATTATCAAACCAAGTTTAGTAAAAACTAATAATAAAATTTTAAGTTTAAAAGACCTAGGTTTTCAGCATGAAGATGATATGTTTTAAAATCTTAATATGTTTTTCTTTTTTAAATGCTATAGAAATTCAAAACAATAGTTTCGATCAAAACATATTTTATGAAAAATTCATTAATCAACCAAACTATGAAAATGCTTTAAATTTAGCAAAATATTTTTATCAAAATAAAGAATACAAACAAGCAGTTTTTTGGGCTATAGAAGCTAATGATTTTGATTTATTGCAAAAAGAAGCTTGGCTTGTTTTTATTAATGCTAAAATAAAACTCGGAAGATATGAAGATGCTTTAATAGCTAAAAAAGAATACGAAAAGCTTTTGGAGATTTATTTTGAGTGATACACATCAAAAATTAAAAAACTTAAGTGAGTATTCTTTAAAAGAAATTGCTTCTCAATATAAAATGGAATTTTTAAATTTAAATCAAACTTTTGATTTTGAAAAATATCTTCACATTTTGCCTTTTTCTTTAATAGAACAACATGATATTTTTTGTTTTTATGAAGATGATGAAAAAATCCATATAGCTTCCTTTAAACCATTAGAAGAGAATGTTTTGGAAAAAATACAAAATTTATATCGTTTTAAAACTATCAAGATTTTTCTTTGTGTTTTTACACAATTTGAATTTTTGCTAGAAAGAGTTAAATTTTTAATTAAATTTCAAAATCATCTTAATAGATTAGAGCTTAGTTTGAAAAGTGATGAAAATAAAGATGAATTTTTATTAGAGCAGTTTTTGAATTTAATTTTAACTTATGCTTGTTTTTTAAGAGCAAGTGATATCCATTTAGAGCCTTTAGAAAATGAAGTATATATAAGATTTAGAATAGATGGGGAGTTAAAATATATATATAGTTTTGATGCAAAATCATACCAAGCCTTATTGTTGCATGTAAAAATTATTGCTTTGCTTAATGTAGCTGAACAAAGACAAGCTCAAGATGGGAGTTTTTCTAAAATCATTTTAGAACAAAAATATGATTTTAGAGTTTCAATTATGCCTTTATTATTTGGACAAAGCATAGTGTTTAGAATTTTAAAACAAGATGGATATGTTTTAAAACTTGATAAACTTTTTATCAAAGAAGAAAATTTAATTCAGCTGAAAAAACACACGAATGCACCTTATGGTCTGATTTTGTTTTGTGGGCCAACAGGGAGTGGTAAAAGTACTTTTATGCATGCTATTTTAAATGAAATTGAACAAAGTAAAAAAATCATCACTCTAGAAGATCCTATAGAATATAAACTTAAATATGCTCAACAAATTCTTTTAAATTCTAAAGCCGGATTTGATTTTCACAAAGCTTTAAGAGCAGTTTTAAGACACGATCCTGATGTGATTATGATAGGTGAAATTAGAGATGAGGATAGTTTGGATATAGTTTTAAAAGCTTCTTTAAGCGGACATTTAGTTTTAAGTACCCTACACACTAATGGCGCTATAGAAGCTATTTTTAGAATGAAGCATATGGGTGCAAGAGAATACTTAATAGCTCATTCTCTTAATTTAATTATAGCTCAACGATTAGTAAGAAAACTATGTGAATGTAAAGAACCTAACAAGGAAAAATTTTACTTTCAAAATCAAGTTTTTGAAGGAAAATTTTACAAAGCAAAAGGTTGTGTTGAGTGTATGTATAGTGGATATAAAGGGCGTTTGATGGTAGCTGAATTTTTGTTTTTAGATCATAATTTAAAAAATATGATAGAAAATAATGCAAATTATGAAAATATTTTAACATACGCTTTAAAAAAAGGTTTTTTGACTTTAGGTATGGATGCTTTAGAAAAGGCAAAACTTGGCTTAACAAGTATAGATGAGTTAAGAAAGATTAGTTTTTGAAAAAATTTGTTATTTTTTATGTATTAAATAAAGAGCAAAAACAATATATAATAAGGGCTAGAAATTTATATGAAGCTAGAAATTTTGCGTTAAAGTCATTTGTAAATATTATTAGTGTTGAAGAATATTTCAAACCGATAAAACATAAAATCAAAGAAGAAGAGCTTATTTTCATTCTTAAGGATTTAAATATGATCTTAAAGGCAGGATTAAGCTTACAGGAAGCAATTTTAGAATTTTTAAAATCAAGCTATGAAAAACAAAATATTAAAATTTTTAATACAATTTATAATAAACTCAATAATGGAAGTTCTTATAATGAAGCCTTTAAAGATATTTTAAATTCTAGAGAATGTGCTATTTTAAAAATTTGTGATGGCAGAGAAGATTTACATAAGGCTCTTGATATTATTATTAGTTTAAAAGAAAAAAATCTTTATAGTTTTAAGCAGTTAAAAAAGGCTATAGCTTACCCACTTTTCGTTTTTATGTGTATTATTTTTGCTTTTTTTATTCTTATAACTTTAGTTTTGCCTGAATTTAAAACTTTATTTTTACAACTTGAATT
>NZ_JAKMRU010000007.1:0-88537 GCF_025772235.1 Campylobacter sp. IFREMER_LSEM_CL1085
GTATTTTCTTGTGCGTTAAAAACTTTCTTTTCATAATACAAAATTTCTTTTTCTATTTTTAAAGCGTTAAATTCTTTTGCTATTGTTTCTATAAGTTCATTTTCTTTTATATTTTTATAAACTATATTTGCTTTTTTATTTATAATATCCCAAAGCTCTTTAAAATCTTTAGCTAGATTTGAATTTATTTTTATTTTTTTATTTTCTTTGTTTGCATTTATGATTTGCTTGTATTTATTTTGGGAGTTTTCATTAAGAATTTTTAATAAAACTTCAAATTTATCACCTAGAAGTTCTTTAATCTCATCATTATCTTTTATGTTTTCATATATAGGAGATATTATTTCATAATTACTTTGTTCTTCATTGTAAGTGATTAATTTTAATTTTTTTAAAATATAGACCAAATCATTAGCTAAATCTATATTCAAAAGATTTTCTAAAAAACTTTTTTCTAATATTTTATTATCAAAAGCAAAACTAGAATTTGTAATTTCCTTTTGCAAATTTTCTATATAGTTAAATTCTCTTGCACTAACTAAAATATCAAGATAATTAATATCATAAAATTTGCTATCATTAAAATCTAAATAACTATGGGTAATTCTTTTGCCTTTATCATTTACACAAAGTCTAAGTCCACGACCAACTTGTTGGTGTATGCTAATTTGCGAAGAAGAATTTGAAAGTTTGGTAAGGGTAAAAATATTTGGATTATCCCAGCCTTCTTGCAAAGCCCAAACACTAAAAATAAAACGCAAAGAAGTGTCAAATGAAAGTAATTTTTCTTTATCTTCTAAAATAAGTTTAACCCCGTAAGCTTCTTTTTCATCAGCACTCCCTTTATCGCCACTAAAATAACCTTGATGGACTTTTAAATTTCCATCTTCATCAAAATCTTTTTCCAAATATTCTCTATAAGATTTGTCTATTTTAGTTTCAAGTATTTGTTTTCTTTTTTCTTTATAAAGCTCTTCAAATTTATTTTTTATAAAAGGATTATCGCCTCTAAAATCTAAAATATTTGGTATAAAAAATAAGCTTAATGCTTTAATATTTTGTTTAAATAATTTTTCTTCTTTTTCAAAGTGTAAATTAATAGCATTTTGCAAAAGCCCTGTGATTTCTTCTTCACTTAAAACATAACTTTCTTTTTTTTCTATGATAATATCATTATCAAAATACGCTTTATTTTCTTTTACACTTTTTAAAATAGCATTATTTAAAATTTGACAACTATCGCCTTTTTTGATTTTTATTTCTTGTTCTATGCCATTTGAAAAATAAGTAAAAGTAACTAAATCTCTTTTATATTCTTTTAAAAAAATATTTTTATTTTGAGTTCCTAAAGAACTTACTCTAACTTGCTTTACAAGATATTCTTTAAATGCCGATATAGAATCAAGACAATATACTAAATTGCTAAGCTCATAATCTTTTTCTTTTGGAAAAGTAGCTCCAAAACGAAAATAAATAGAATTTAATCTAGAAAAATACTCATTAAAGGCTTTACCTTTAAGCAAATGTGGTTCATCTATAATACTAATAGGCTTTAGATCTATGATATTTTCAAAAATACTTTTTGAATTAAATAAATTTTCATTGTTTTTGTTTAATATATTATCTTTTTTATCTATAGCACTATTTGTTAAAATCAACACTGAAAGCTCATCTTGATTTTTTATATAATGACTGATGATAGAATTTTGGCTTTTTGCATCTGTATAAAAATAAGCTTTTATGTGTTTTTTATACTGCACATAAAAATATTCTCTAGTAAGATCTATGTTTTGCTTTACGCTTTCTAAAATTGCTTTTCTTGGAACAAAAATAATGAATTTATTTTGTTTGTAAATTTTGTTAAGCTCAAAAATCAAATTTAGATAAGTAAAGGTTTTTCCTGTACCTGTTTCCATTAAAACATCTAAATTTAACTTATCGGTGATATTTTGTACCGGCAAGATTGTGGTTTTATAAAATTCTTGCAAACATTCTTTTAAATTATCTTGTTTTTTAAAATCAAAATCTTTTAAAAGCTCTATGATGTTGTTTATGCACTTTTCTTGATATTCTTGTTTTTCAAAAATCATTTTTTTCCCTAACAAAAACTAAAAAGACATTCTAACAAATTTTAACTTAGAGTTTAAACCCGCAAAAGCGGGTTAAATTTAATAAATCGGAGTTGCTTCAACAATAGCAGGAGCAAAGAAAAATAACTCTTTTAACTCTATCGGCACAGAAGGATTTACAGTGCAATCATCTAAGCCAAAACGATTTTCTATAGGTACGCGCGCTTCATAAAAGGTACTCATGCATTTTACCCCGCCATGAGTTAAAGATCTAATTTGTACAGCTGAACTTGTAGTAGGCATGATAGAAAAAACCGTTTGCATTTGCCCATCTTGTAAATCTTGCTTGCAAGATTTCACTCCAAAAGATTTTTCACTTAAGACAGCTAAACACACATCAGCACCTCTAGGGTTTATAAACTGCACATAGCCAAAAGGGCGTTGCACGGCATATCTATCTTTTTGTTTTAACGCATCGCTAAGAATTATCTCTTTTAAAAACCAATTTTGCTCTTCTAGTTTTTCAGAGCTATATCTAAAAGGACTAAGTGAAATTCCTGTTTCTAAAGATCTTATCGCGAACATAGGTGTAAAATCTTCTAAATCATCAAATAAAACTTCAGCTTTTAAAAAACTTAAAATAAAGCAAAATAAAATACAAATTTTTCTCATCATCTTCTCCTAAGGTCTTCTAAAATTTACAGGAAAATGATCCGAAGCTAAAAAAGTCCTAAGTCCTGCTACAGCTAAGATTGCAAGAATTCTAGGCGGACTATATAAAGATGTAGTGCTTGAATTTCCCGTAATCGCATAATCAATTGTATTGCCACCTGTTTGTGTAAAAGAAGGAGGTGCGACTATATTAATGCGAGATCTTAAATCCGGATCAATTAAATTTACAATAGTCCCAGGAGGTCTGTTGAAATCCCCTAAAATCATCCAATTAACCTGTGGCATATTCCTAAAGTGCATATCCACAGCACTTATAATAGCCCCTGCATCATTACCACCTCTTGATAAAGCGTGTATGCTAAAAAACGCATCATTTCCTATACGAATTCCTATAATAGGCCTTGAAGCAACGGTTGGAGGCGGTAAAACTATCACCTCATCAGCTCGCGTTCTACTCACAATAGCCATATTTACGCGATTTGCCCCAACATCAACTCTTGAGTAGTATATATAAACTGAATTTGGACGACTTGATGAGCCCAAATTCCACTCATACTCATGAATAGGAATGCCAACTCCCACGGGTTGAACTTGTCTTGGCGTCATTATAGCAGTACTTGGTAAAACTCCTGCTTCTTGAACAGCCAAAATATCCATAGGATTAGCACCGGTTACAAGCTGTCTTATACTAATATTCCACTTACTTTCGGTAGAAGCTGATGCACCTTGTAAATTCCAAGTACCGCTATTATAATTTTCCAAAGCAGCAAATAATAAATTAAAACTAAAAATCAAAAATACTATCTTTTTCATCATCACTCTCCCGTATAAGCATAAGGCGATCTTGTTTGAAAAGCAGGCGCACTAATGCTCCATTGTCTATCTAAATTTTTTTCTTTTGATTTCAAACAAGGTGTCAAATAAATACTATAATAGTCAAAATAAAATTCCTCCATTACATTTCCAACTGTCGTTTGTATACATTGTTGTGTTGCAAAATTTTGAATTTGATAAGCACCATTGCTCATAGGATATAATCTCCAAAATTGTGCAAAATTTGTCTGATCGCAAGGATAATGTACTATACCATTACCATAAGCATTTAAGCAAGTTAAAGTTTTTGCATTTTTAATCATCACAGTATTATTTGGAAATTCAATGAGTTGCCACACTCTTGCATCACCAAAAGATTTACTATCAAATAAATTATACCCCCATATCCAATTGCCTGGATTTAAAGCCCAAACCGTTAATGCAGCTCCATTTGGGTTCATAATAGTTACAAAATCGCTTACAAATCCTATATTTTCATACAAAGCATTTGAAGTAAATCCATTGCTTGATGTAAGCCTTGGTAATGGTCCTTTTACAGCATTATCTCCTTTAAAAGTATTGACTTTCATAAGAGGTGGCTCAAGTGGTATAGCTGGGATTTTCTTACCTTCCACTAAAGTTGGTGTTTTTTGTTTAGCCGGTGGAGTTGGATTTTTACCTATTTTCAAAGGATCTCCATCGCTAAATTCCCCAAAAGAACGCCCTAAAGGATTGATTTCTTTAGAAGAACATCCAACAAAAAAAGTTATAAATACACTCAATATCATCATAAATCTAAGTTTTTGCATATTCTCTCCTTAAAAAATGTAAATTTAAATATATTATCATAATTTTAAATAAATTTTGATAGAAAATATCATTTAATAAAATCTTCTTAGATTAATCAAATATTTTAAAAATGAATTGTTATAATTTTATTAATTTTAATCTAAAAAGGAAAAATTATGGATATTGTACAAAGATTTATAAATTACACTAAGATTAATACCACTACAAGTAGAGAAAATGGCGCCAAAGGCATTATGCCATCAAGCCCTAATCAAATGGAGCTTGCAAAATTACTTGAAAAAGAATTACAAGAACTAGGTTTAAAGGACATCAAAAGAAGAGAAAACACCATTACCACAGCTCTTTTACCAGCAAACACTCCAAATGCTCCTAAAATAGCCTTTTTTGCGCATTTAGATACAAGTATGGAACAAACTAATGATACCAAAGCACAAATCACTAAGTATCAAGGTGGGGATATATGTTTAAATAAAAACTTAGATCTTTATTTGAAAGAAAGTGAATTTAAAGAGCTTAAAAACTACATAGGAGATGATATTATCCACACTGATGGCACAAGCTTGCTTGGAGCTGATGATAAAGCAGCTATTGCAGCTATTATGGATATGCTTGAATTTTTTGTTAAAAATCCTGATATTAAGCATGGTGATATTTATGCTTGCTTTTTACCTGATGAAGAACAAGGTTTAAGAGGGGCAAAAGCTTTTGATATAAAAGAAATTAATGCTGATTTTGGATATTGTTTAGATTGTTGCGAGATAGGAGAGTTTATTTATGAAAATTGGAATGCAGGAGATTGTGAAGTAGAATTTATAGGAAAATCTGCTCATCCTATGAGTGCTAAAGGAAAATTAGTTAATTCTTTACTTTTAGCACATAAATTTATCTCTATGCTTCCAAATGGCGAAGCACCTGAATACACAGAAAATAAAGAAGGATATTTTTGGGTTAAAGAACTCAAGGGAAATAGCGCTAAAACTATTTTAAAAATAGATATTAGAGAATTTGATGATGAAAAATACAAACAAAGAATGCAATTTTTACAAGATTTAAACGATAGTTTTAAAAAGCTATATGGAGAAGAAAGAATTAACATTAAACTTAACGATCGTTATAAAAATGTCTTTAATAGTCTAAAAACAACCAAATCTTTGCCTATTAAACTTGCTTTACAAGCTTATGAAAATTTAAATATCAAAACTAAAATCATTCCTATGCGTGGAGGATACGATGGAGCGGTGCTTTCGGAAAAAGGCCTACCTTGTCCAAATATCTTTACTGGAGCACATAATTTTCACTCTATTTATGAGTATTTACCTGTTAAATCTTTAAAAGCAGCAAGCAAAGTTATACAAGAAATCATCATTCTAGCCGCAAAATAAATTTAAGCCTTTTAAGGCTTAAAATTATAATAACACAAAAGCAATTACAACCACCGAAACAACACAACCCAAAGCAGTTCTTTTAACAATTTCTAAAGGACTAACCCCGGCTATAGCTGAAACGATGATACAAGCTCCTAAAATAGGCGAAAGGTATCTTCCAAGCACTGCTGACATTGCCACTGCAGTACCAAGTTTAACTTGATCAAAACCAAGATCTTGAGCATGAATAGTTACAGCCTTGTTAAATGCCATAGCAGCAGCATCACCGCTACCTGTAATCATAGCCATTAAAAATGGTATAAAAGTTCCACCAAAACGCACATAATGCTGTTCATTTTTAAGCCATTCTATGATAATATCAATTACACCGCATGCTTTTAAACCCGCAACAAAAACACTAGCAGCTATGATAATCCCTATAATCTCTGCATAAGATTTTCCCATGCCATTGAAAAACTCTTTAAAAATATTATCAGGCTTACTCATAGTTACCACCAAAGCTATAATCGCCCCTAAAAGCATGGCTTCAGCAACTCCAACTTGTTTTGTCCATGTTAAAAACTCATAATCATTTAAAGGACTTGCGCCTATGATTAGCACAATTAAAGGCACTAAAGGCATAAGTGCATAAAATACATTTACTTTTTCAATATTATCTTCAGTCTTGTTTTGATTAGCCACTTCAAAAACTTGCCCTTTTTGATAATCTTTAAAAATCACTGCCATAATCATCAAAGAAATCATCACTATCACTCCTGCTGTTAATGCATTTGGAGTTTGAGTTAAAACAATTTCTTGTATATTTTTCCCTGAAATTCCAGAAATCAAAGCCGTATGAGAAACACCTGGACTTAAAATTCCTCCTATAGTTCCACAAAGCACTGTTGCTGCTGCCATGGCAGGTTTTATACCCGAAGCCATTAAAAGTGGTATTAAAGTCGCACCAACTGCAGCTGAACATCCTGCCGCTGAAGGTATAGCTATAGCGATAAAAAAAGTCACCATAAAAGCAAGTGGGATTAAGAAAAATCCTACATTTTTCAAAGGTGTTGTAAGTATTTTAACCAAATGTTTATCACATTTAGTCACTTTCATCACAAAAGCAAAGCCCATACTCGCACAAATTGCCTTAATCAAAGCAGGTTGCACCATAGCATGTGTAAAAGCACTCAAAGCTTCAATGGGCTTAAGTGAAATCAAACATAAAATAAAACCAACACTAATTAAAGCTGTTTTTGTTTCTACTTTTTTAATAAGCAAATAAACCACAGCCACAATACCAAAAATCGCAGCTAAAAGATAAAAAGTTTGCATTTTTCTCCTTTAGATTTTAGTTATTTGATTGACTTTTAAATATTCTACATTAAAAGGATGACTTAGCTTTAACACATCATGATAACCTATGATTTTTAAGCTATCATCTTGCACTTTTAATGCAGAACCCTCCGGTATAGCATAAACAATGTCTTTTGGATTAGTTAATAAAAACTCTTCCAAACGCTCTTCTCTACTTTCTCCGTTGTGTCCAGGAATTTTCCCGCCAATAAAATGTGGGTTGATTTGACAAGGAAAAACCCCTAAACTATCAAAACTTTTTGGCATAACAATAGGCATATCATTAGTTGTTTTTATGCTAAGGCCTGCTATGTTAGAACCTGCACTCCAACCTATATAACAAGCCCCTTTTTCAATACACTCTTTTAACACTTCAAGCAAATCGTTTTCATATAATTTATGCAAAAGCATAAAACTATTGCCACCACCTACTAAAAAAACCCTTGCATTTAAAATCGCTTCTTTTAAATTTTCAAAATGGTGTAAAGATTTGATATTATCTTTTTTCAAGCCTTCTTTTACCCTAGCTTCATAAGCATCATAAGTCCTTCTAACACCTGCATAAGGTATAAAAAGAATTTCTTCATCTTTCATGGAATTTTCTTTTAAAAAATCATCTATAAATTCTCTAGTATGACTTAAATAAGCACTATCTTTATAGCCAGAAGCACTAAAAAGTAAAAGTTTTGACATCATTCTTTCCTTTAAAAAAATTAATCAAAACTATAATTTTAATATTTAAAAAATGAAAAAACAATTTAGTAATAAAAAAATATTGTATTACTTGTGTTAGAATTTAAAAAAAGGAAAAAACATGAAAGAAATTTTAATAACAAACGATGATGGCTATGAAAGTGAGGGTTTAAAAAAGCTTATAAAAATGCTAAGAAAGCATTTTAAAGCTAAAATTACCATAGTAGCTCCTGCTAGTGAAAAATCAGCATGCTCACACTCCATAACACTAACTAAGCCTTTGAGATTTCATAAGGTTGGTAAAAGATTTTACAAGCTTGATGATGGCACGCCTGCAGATTGTATTTATCTAGCTTTACATGCTTTATATAAAAAGCGTTTGCCTGATCTTGTCATAAGTGGAATTAACAAAGGTGCTAATGTAGGCGAGGATATAACCTACTCAGGAACTTGCGCAGGTGCTATGGAAGCAGTACTTCATGGAATTCCCGCCATTGCTTTATCGCAATTTTACAAAGATAATCAAAAAGAGCTTGATTATAAACTTGCTTTAAAACTTACTAAAAAAATAGTCAAAAATATCTTTGAAAAAGGCTTTCCTTTAGATAAAAAAGAATTTTTAAATATCAACTTTCCTTCTAGCAAAACAGCCTTTCAAGGCTTAAAAATTTGCAAAGCAGGTAAAAGAATTTATAGCTATAAAGCACACTCAAATACAAATCCAAGAGGTGTAGAATACTACTGGCTAGCTGCTGCTAATCTTGATCATGAAAATGAAAAAGATTCAGACATAGCACTTTTAAAACAAGGCTATGCCACAATAACCCCTATAATGCTTGATCTAACAGCTTATAAACAAATGAAAAATCTCAAAAAATGGATGAAAAATGGATAGATACACGCGTATAAAATGGCTTATTAATGAAGAGAATTTTATCAAAATTCAAAACACTAAAGTTTTAGTTTGTGGACTTGGTGGAGTTGGTGGAATTTGTGTTGATGCGCTTTTTAGAAGTGGCTTTAGTAATCTAACTTTAATTGATGCGGATAAATTTGAAACTACTAATCAAAACCGCCAGCTTCATAGTGAAAATATAGGCGAAGAAAAAGCTAAGGTTTTTGAGCGTATTTACAATGCTAAAGGTATAGTCAGTAAAATCGATGATGAGTTTTTGAAAAGTTTTAATTTGAGTGAATTTGATCTTATCATCGATGCGATTGATGATATACCTGCTAAGGTTGCTTTGGCTAATTTACTTGATTTGAAAAAGCAAATTTTTATCTCATCAACCGGTGGAGCTAGAAAGCTTGATCCAACGCGTATTAAAACGACAAGCATATTTAAAACACATGGCGATGCTTTAGCTAAAAAATTCCGCTATGAACTTAGAAAATCAGGCTTTAAAGGGGATTTTGATGTGGTATTTTCAGATGAAGAAGCCCATTGTAAAGATCTTGGCTCATTTATGGGTGTAACAGCTTCTTTTGGACTTGCTCTAGCTTCTTTGGCTTTAAGGAAAGTGCTTGATAAGAAAGCTTGATATAAAAGACTTAGCTCCTTGTATCAAGCTTTTTAAGCAAAGCGTATCCATTCTTTGTAAAAATGATTATACAAAAGAACAAATTCGTGCTTGGATTAATATAAACCAAAAAGCTTGGGAAGAAAAATTTCAAAATCAGCTAGGTTTTATTTATGAAGAAAAAGGCCAAATTGTATCTTTTATAAATATAAATTTAGAAGAAAAAACACTCGATCTTTGCTTTACTCATGCAAACTATGCTCATCAAGGTTATGGTAAAGCTTTATTGGAATTTGCTCTTAAAAACTACCCTTATAGTGAAATTTATACTTTTGCTAGCCTTAGTGCTAAAAATTTCTTTTTAAAAGCAGGATTTAAAATCATCAAAGAAAACATTGCTATAAGAGATCAACAAGAATTAAAAAATTTTTTCATGAAAAAGAAAATAAAACGATTTTAAAAAAGCAAACAAAATGCATTTTATCTGCTTCTACTTTAAAATTTTTAATGTCTTAATTACACTCAATAAAGGTATTATAAAAGATAATAATAAATTTTTCACTACAAAGATAAAAATTATAAATATCATCAAGCTAAGTAAAAACACAAACTGGAATTTAAAACAATATAGACAAATTGTAGGTTTTATAAAAAGTAACAAAATTTACGCTTTTGTCTTAAATATATAAATGTAAATGATTAAAAAAGCTTTACCTAAGAGAAGAAGTAGTAAAACTATATCTAGATCAATTATAAACAAGGATTTTATATGTTAGCTTTAAGCACTCATCTTTTTTTGGCTATTTCTTTGATATTACTTTCATTTGATAAAGTCAAAATTTCGTATATTTTTTTACTCTTTTCAGTCTTGTTGGGATATGTATTTAAAATTATAGATATAACTTTTATAGTGATTAATGTATTAGTTTTTATAACGGCTATATTGTATCAGTATAAAAAAATTTTCATATTAGAAATAGCATTATTTATCTATGCTTTAGCTTTATTTCTTCATTTTATCCCTGGTGTAAATAACATCAAAGTTTTAGATCAAGTTTATGCAAGCACAAATAGCGCACCTTTTAATCTTTACTTTAGTATTGACAAGCCACTAGGGGTTTTTATACTTTTTATACTTTTTCCTATTTTATTTAAAAACACAAACTACACCAAAGCTTCAGTGCTAAAATGGAGCTTATTGCTTTTATCTCCTATTCTTTTGCTGTGCGTGCCTTGGTATTTGGGTGTTATCAAACTAGAAATAAGCATACCATCATGGATTTTATATTTTTTATTTTCAAATCTTTTGTTAGTTGCTTTAGTAGAAGAAGCTTTTTTTAGAGGTTATCTCCAACAAAGACTTACACAATTTATTCACCCCAATCTTGCTTTATTAATCGCAAGCATAACTTTTGGATTAGTGCATTATAAAAGCGGTGTTTTGATGATTGTATTTGCTAGTGTTGCAGGCGTGATTTATGGCTTAGCTTATAAACACTCAAAAAGCTTATGGATGAGCGTATTGTTTCACTATGGATTAAATTTAATCCATTTGATATTTTTTACCTATCCATTTTACTTAAAACATTAGCGATTATAGTTTTCTAACTAGAAAAAATAAAGGATGATAAGTCAAGGTATTTTGAAATTCTTTTTCATAGTTTTTTAAAAATGCCTTGCTTATAAAAAATTTATCACTCAAAGCATTTACTCCGCTTAATTTCAAATGCCTAAAAAGTTCCAAAGTATGATCAAATTTTAACTCTTTTAACTCTTCTTTTGTTTTTATGATCTTAAAATTTTTAGAAAGCTTTTGCCTAATTTGCTCTAAAGTTAAATACTCAAGTGATAAATTAGTGCTTTGTTTTATTTGAGTGAAATTTTTTTCTCCAAAAGTAGAAAAAAGCAAAATCCCATTTTTATTTAGCATGCTTGCAAAATTTTCTAAAAGCTCATCTATCTTTAGCCACTGCATACAAGCATTGGAAGCTATAAGATCAAATTTTTTCGTATAAAAATGATGATTTTTAAGTTCATTCATATCAAAAACACCAAATTCATCAAACTTACAAGGATTTTCAAAAGGATAAATATCATTTAAAAAATAATGCTTAAATTTAATACACTCTTGCAAAGCCTTACTAAAAACCCCTACTCCACAGCCAAACTCAAATACCGCTTTAAAATCGCTCAAATCATTCTCACTAAGCATTTTACAAAGCTCTTTAACCATGTCTTTTTGCACTGGTGTATTTGCGCTATAAGTATCTTTTGCTCTTATGAAAGTTTGCAAAGCTCTTCCCAAGTGTGGTATTTAAAAAATGCAAAATGTGGCTCATCGATAAACATTGCCTTTTCTTTGAAAAAATTTAAAACATGCTTTGGTGGAAAGATTTTATCCTCTTTGCTAATTATGGCTTTATCCCAAGTGAAATTTTCATTTAAGTTTTTAGTGCAAAACTCATATAAACTTAAAAGTTCTGCTTTTAAATACTCGTTTTTTTCAAAGTAAAATTCATCACTTAAACTCATTCTTTTTTCAAGCAAATTTGCTTTAAAATCCTCTAAAGCAAATCTTTTTATCGTAAGTTTAAAAATGGCTTTTTTAATCCCAAATTCATCATTTATAGGTAAATTTGTGCCATTTATGGCTATTTTTTTATCAAATTTCATATCTTTTAAAATTTTACTCGCTATGCAAACTCCCATAGAAAAGCCAACAAGAGTGATTTTTTCAAATTTATTAAGATCAAATTCCCAACCAAAACTCGTATAATCATACACCATTAAAACATTTACATCACTTTTTAAATGCGTAAAATGGCTAAAATGCGAGCAAAACCCTGAAAAAAATAAAATCAACTCAGATGAATTTGCATTTTCATGTAAAAAATGAGTTTTCAAAATACCTCCAAAACCTTTTTTAAGTCTTTTTTCACTAAACCAGTATGCAAAGAAAAGCGAATTCTAGCTGTATTTTTAGCTACGGTTGGCTCTTTAATAGCAGGTGCAAAAATACCATTTTCTAAAAGCTTTTGTGAAATTTCACTAGCTAGTGCATTTTGCCCTAAAATAAAAGATATCACATAAGCCTCGCCTAAAACTGCACCTTTACTTGCTAAAGCATTTTTAAACCAAGTGCTTAACTCTAAAAGCTTTTTTCTTTGAGCATTAAATTCATGCAAATGCTTAAAAACATGTAAAGTCCAAGCTACATTGATAGGCGCAATAGCAGTTGAGTATATAAAAGCTCTTGCTTTGTTGATAAAAAAATCTTTTTCATTACTTATCATGCAAGCTCCCATGGAAGCTATGGCCTTACCAAAGGTAAAAACTAAAAAATCCACTTCTTTTTCTAAGCCTAAAAATTTCACATAACCCAAACCATCATCTCCAAAACAACCTATGCTATGAGCTTCGTCAATATAAATTTTGATATTTTTAAACTCTTTTTTTAAATTTATGAATTCTTTTATAGGCGCAAAATCTCCATCCATGCTAAATAGTGCTTCACTTACGATGATGATATTTTCAAATTCTTTATAATGCTTTTGCACTAAGCTTTGTAAATGCTTTATATCATTGTGTTTAAATCTTATAAATTTAGCCCCACCAAGCCTTAAACCATCAATAATACTTGCATGCACTTGCTTATCTGCTAAAAATAAAGTATTTTTAATGCTTGCTAAAGCTTGCAAACAGCTAACATTTAAGGCATAGCCGTTGTTAAAATGCAAGATTTTTCTGCCTAATTTAGCTTCTAAAAAGCTTTCAAATTCATCAAAAATAGCATAATTTCCACTCAAGCTTCTTGAACTTGAACTAGAAAATTCAAATTCTTTTAAATGTGTTAAAAAATCTTGTTTTAATGCTTTTTCATTGCTTAAATTTAGATAATCATTGCTTGCTAAATTTAGCATTTTTTGCCCATTATAAACGACATATTTTCCCTCATGTTTTAATGAGCGTAGAATTCTAAAATTATCTTGTTGTTTTAACTCATCTAAAATTTGTGCAATTTGCATTATTGTTTAAGCCTTGCGTAAGCTTGACAACCTAAATCATCTTTTAAATCACAAGCTTTACCAAAATATTCTAAAGCCTTAGAAGTGTCTTTTCTAACGCCTTTTCCAAGTGCATATATAGCTCCGAGATTAAAACAGCCATTTCCATTATTTAAGTCGCATGCTTTTTGATATAATTCTGCTGCTTTAAAATTATCCTTTTTTACACCTTGTCCATTTGCATACATGAAACCAAGATTAGCACAGCCATTTCCACTATTTAAATCACAAGCTTTTCTAAGATATTTTTCAGCTTTTACATAATCACCATTTTCATAGGCTTTAATTCCTTTTTCAACCAAATCCTCTTGCGAGTATGCAAAATTTAAAAATAAAATCGCCAAGATAATCAATACTTTTTTCATACTTTATCTCCAAATTCAAGATAAAAAACTAATTATATAAATATTTTCTAAATAATCCTTTTTCATTTTAAAGCATAAATTTGAGTAAAAATTGTAGTATTATTAGTAATAAAAATCAAAGAAGTAAAAATGAATTTAAAAGAACTAGACTTAAAACACATTTGGCACCCTTGCACGCAAATGAGCGATCATGAGTTTTTACCTTTAATACCTATAAAAAAGGCTAAGGGAGTGTATTTGTATGATTTTGATGAAAAATCCTACATAGACTGCATTAGCTCTTGGTGGGTAAATATCTTTGGCCATTGTAATGAATATATCAATGAAAAAATCAAAGATCAACTTCAAAATTTAGAACATGTCTTGCTTGCAGGCTTTTCACATGAGCCTATCATAAAGCTTTCACAAAGACTTTGTGAGCTTTTACCTTTTGATAAATGCTTTTTTGCAGACAATGGTAGTTCAGCCATAGAAGTGGCTTTAAAAATGAGCTTTCAATACCACTTAAACAATGGCTCTAAAAAGGATAAATTCTTATCGCTTAGCAATTCTTACCATGGAGAAACCTTAGGTGCATTAAGCGTTGGCGATGTAGCGCTTTATAAAAAAACCTATGAGCCTTTACTTTTAAAAAGTGTCACAACGCCTGTGCCAACAAGCAAGGACTATACAAAAGAACTCGAAATTCTAGAAAGCATTTTAAAAAATCATCATCATGAAATTTGTGCTTTTATACTTGAACCTTTACTTCAATGTGCGGGCAATATGCATATGTATGAGCTTGGGTATTTAGATGAGGCAGTTAAACTTGCTAAAGATTATGGCGTGCAAGTGATATTTGATGAGATAGCCACAGGTTTTGGACGCACAGGGGAAATGTTTGCGCTTGATTATTGCTCACAAAGCATTGATTATATATGTCTTTCTAAAGCTATCACGGGTGGGTATTTACCGCTTTCAGTGGTGCTTACTAAAGATGAAATTTATGAGAAATTTTATGATAGCTATGAGAGCCAAAAGGCCTTTTTACACTCTCACTCTTACACGGGTAATGCCCTAGCTTGTGCAGCGGCTAATGCGACTTTGGATATTTTTGAAAAAGAAAATATCATCACAAAAAATAAAATCAAAAGTGCTTTTATAAAAACTCAATGGGAGAGTTTAAAAGAATTTGACTTTTTAGGAAATTTTAGAAATTTAGGCATGGTAAGTGCATTTGATATACAAAAAAGCAAATATCAAAGAGCAGGACTTGAAGTCTTTCAAAGAGCCTTAGAAAAAGGCTTGCTTTTAAGACCACTTGGAAATACAATTTATTTCATGCCACCATATGTTATAAATGAAGATGAAATTGCTTATATAGTGCAGTCTTTAAGAGAGATTTTCAAGGATTTTTGAAAGTTTTTCACACACTTTATCATCAAATTCTATGATAGGAATTTTAGCGTAATTGCTTATAAAATCCTTGCTAAAAGTATCTTGAGTTTTTAAGATTAAAGCAAGGATTTTAATATCTCTTTGTTTTAGTGCTTCTATGCTTAAAAGTGTGTGATTGATACTTCCTAGATAGTCTTTTGCGACTAAAATCGTAGGGTGCTTAAACGCACTCATATAATCAATCATTGTTTTTTCATCATCAAGGGGCGAAAAAAGCCCGCCAGCTAGCTCGATGATGAGTTTATCACTTTGTGGAATTTGTATATCAAAGGCTTTATAATTTAAATTCTCTAAAATCCTACCTTTGTGCGGTGAAGCAGGAGTTTGTAAAAACACACCTTCTTTGAAAATCTTAGTTTTTAGGCTAAACTCAGCTACTACCTCACTATCTTTTGGCGTGCCTGCTTGGATAAGCTTAAAATAATCAAAACCCAATTCTTTACAAATTCTAGCACTTAGATAAGTTTTACCAACATCTGTGTCTATACCGCTAATGTATATTTTCATTTTAAACCTATGAAAGTATTTTTAAACCCACGGTGCAAGCAATGATAAGAGCAATCAAAAAAAGCTTTAAAAAGCTTTTGCTTTCTTTATAAAAAAGCACCCCTATGATAACCCCGCCTGCAGTTCCAGCTCCTGTCCATATAGAATAAGCCACACTCATAGCAATACTTTGCATACTAAGGCTTAAAAATCCAAATGAAAAAGCAAAACACACTATCAAAGCTAAAAGATAAAGCTTATTTTTAGTGCTTACAAGTTGTTTCATGATAATCACGCCAAAAATTTCAAAAGCAGTCGCCAAAAACAAAAAGAACCATTCCATTATTTAGCTTCCTTGCTAATGATTTTAAGGCCTATGATGCTTAAAAGCAAAATGGCTATTAAAGTAAGCTTGGTAATAGAGCTTGGCTCATTGAAAATAAACATCTCATTAAGCACCACTCCAACCGTGCCAATACCTACAAAAACACTATAAGCAATACTTACTTCAAGTCTTTCACAAGCTTTTAAAAAACATGTAAAAGATATACAAACTCCAATGGCTGTTAAAGCATAATGCCAAATTTCAGTAGAGTATTTTAAACCACTTACCCAAAAACACTCAACCAAACCACCTAAAATTACCATAAACCAACCAAAATTAGAGCTTATTTTTGTTCTTTCAATCATAATCTACCTTTTTTTAAAAGTGCAAATTATAACCAAAATTACAAAATAATAAGCTCCTTGGTATTAAATTTTCTTACTTTCTACCTCTTTTAATATATCTTGAGAAATATCCCCTACTTCTTTAGTAGTTTCATTAGTAAAATTAGCTATTTTTACATTTTCTTTTGTGACATCTTCTAGTTGAATTATCGCATCATTGATTTGTGAAATACTTTGAGTTTGTTCATGCATTGATATAGAAACATCATTAACACTTTGAACTAAAATATTTACATTAGCTTCTATCTCACCTAAACTTCTTTCTGTCTTTTCAGCCAAATGACGCACCTCATCAGCAACCACAGCAAAACCTCTGCCATGTTCGCCCGCACGAGCAGCTTCTATGGCAGCATTTAATGCTAATAAATTTGTTTGTTCTGCTATGTCCTTGATCACATTTACTACTTCTTTAATATTTTCAGCTTGAGAAACAACCTCTGTAGTTTTACCTCCAACATTTTGCATAGAAATGTTTATTTGCTCTACTGCTTTTATGGATTTTTCCAAAGAATTTGATTGAGAATAAGTTCCATCAACAAGTTTTTGCATAAATTCTTCTAGTTTTTCACATTGTATAGTTAGTTTATGTGCAAATTTAGAAGAAGAAATCAACATCTTTTTGATTTCTGAACCTAAAACATTTGTTGTTATTTCTACACTTCCTTTTGCATTTTCAACCTGTGTTGAAAAATCTAAAGCCTTATAACTTTCAAGCACTCTATCAAGCTCGTTGATGTTTGATCCTATTTTCTCTTCTAAAATATCAAGTAATTCATTTAATACATTTTTTAACTCTATTAGTTGAGGGTTTATAGGATCATTATCAATTCTAACAGATAAATCTCCAAGCTCTATCTCTTTCAACTTTTGAACACTTTCAAATACAGCCTTCTTATCTTGCTTTAAATTCTTTTGGATATTTTTTATACCATTATTGATTTCTTTACCAATAATAGCAAATTCATCATTTCCTTTGATATTTAAATCTATATCTTTCATATCGCCTTTGTAGTTTAAACTTTCAAAAAAATCTTCTAAAGCTTCTTTAATAAATATAATTTTCTTAAGAAAATGCTCTATCATACCACCCAAAATAACGATAATAACAAGGACAAAAATCACACCAAATATAACTTGGGTAATTAAAAGTCCGTTTAAAACCTCATCATAATCACTCAAAGCATTAGAAGAACACAAAGTTAAAGAATTTTCTCCCATAATACATACAGCTAAGCGTTCTTGACCTTTAAGTTTATACAAAATCAAATCAGTAGTTTCATTTGGAGTTACACTTGCAACATTAACAAAATTTTTTAACACTTCTTTAACTTCATTGTCTTCATAAAAATCTATATTAGCAGAAGAATGAGCTATCATTTCCTTTCTTTCATTGATTAAAAACACATTATTACTTGCAGTAGTTTTTAATCTTCCAAAAGCATTGCGTATATCATCTAGAAAAAACTCACCTGCTAAAACTCCATAAAATTTCCCATCAATAACAATCGGAATTGACACTGACAAAGCTATTTTTTTAGTTACGACATCTAAAAAAGGTTCTGAAATGCTTACCTTATTTTTATTTTTTGCATTTTGATACCACACGCGTTCTCTAGCATCAAAACCATCTTTTTCTTGATTTAAAATAAAATGTTTTCCTTTAGAATTAATATCTACATCAATTAAGCTACCATCTTTTTCATACCCAACATAAATAGCATTAAAAGAATAAAAACCAAACATCTTTTCTAAAAAAGAACCAATATATTCCTCACTTACATTTTTATGTTCAATAATATTTGCAGCGATTTTTTTAATATTCTCTATCTTGGTATTGAAGTATAAATCTGAAAAATTTTTTCCATTTTTAACACTTTCTTGCTTTCCACTTACAATACTTTGAAGAATATCCGTTTTAGACGAATAATAATTTAGTCCAACAAAAATACCAAATCCAACAACCAAAATCAAAGCTGTGAAAAATGATATTTTCTTAGCTACAATAGTTTTAAACATTAAAATACCTCCTAATTTTGCAATAAATATAAAAACATTTTAATTAATTTCTAAAAAATTTTTCAAAAATAACACCTATAAAAATAAAAAGTAGAATTTTTGTCCTAAAAATACTCATTTATTAATTAAATTTTAGTTATATTTAATTTTTATTAAATATAATAAATAATTTTAAAAAAGGAGTAAATAATGAAATTTTTAACCTGTAGTAAAAGAATTTTATTGACATTAACTAGTTTAATATTTTTACTAAGCAATAATGTCTTTGCAAAAGATTTTGAACCTATCATCGTTATACATGGTGGAACAAGTGGCTTAGGACTTACCAAAGAAGAATTTGCCAAAAGAGAAAAGGTAATGAAAGAATCTTTAAAAGCAGGTCAAAGCATACTTGAAAAAGGAGGAAGCTCGGTTGATGCTGTTATAGCCGCTATTAAAGTAATGGAAGATAGTCCTGAATTTAATGCTGGGAAAGGTGCTGTTTTTACCTCTGATGGATTTAATGAGCTTGATGCATCTATAATGGATGGAAAAAATTTAAAAGCAGGTGCAGTTGCTATGGCTAGGACGATTAAAAATCCTATAGAAGCAGCAAGACTTGTTATGGAAAAAACACCCCATACTTTAATAGCGGGCGAGGGTGCTGATAAATTAGCCAAAAAACATGGCTTAGAAATAGTAGGACAAAAATACTTCTTTACAGAGCACAGATACAAACAACTTCAAGAAGCTAAAAAAAGCAAGGAAGTTTTATTAGATAGTGATAAGGCAAAAGCCCATCTTGGTGTAAGCACCGAGCCATATTTAGGCACAGTAGGTGCAATAGCTTTAGATAAAAACGGCAACCTAGCAGCAGGTACAAGCACAGGTGGCACTACAAATAAAATGACAGGACGCATTGGGGATTCTCCTATCATAGGAGCAGGAAATTATGCAAATAATGACTCAGTAGCAATTTCTTGCACAGGAACAGGTGACATTTACATAAGAGTAGCTGCAGCTCATGAAGTTGCGTCTTTATACAAATACAAAAAACTTTCAGTGCAAAAAGCAGCCCAAGAAACTATCAAACAAGTTGCAAAACTTGGTGGTACAGGCGGAATTATTTCAATAGATAAAAATGGAAAAGTTGGTTATGCTTGGACTAAAGATAAGCTTGGAATGTATCATGGACAAGCAAAAATCGGCGAAGAGCCAAAAGTATTTTGGCCGCTTGGAAATTAACGCAGTTTAACTTTTTTAATGCCTCGAAGTTTAAAAATCTTTGAGGCTCCACTTTCAAAAAACTTTTCATCTACTATTTTATCTGCATTTTGCATAGCCCAATTTAGATCAAATTTTTTTCCATGAAGATTTGCAGAAGTAGAATAAAGCCAATCAAACTTTTTTAAAAATTCCTCATGAGTGCAATCTTTCACAACGCGTATTGCTTTAGAATTAGGATATAAAAAAGTAGTTTTTTTGGATTTTCTAATAGTATTTTTAAAATAATTTGGCACTCTTGTAAGTTTTTTAAGCTCACTAAATTTAGCCGTAGTAATTAAACAATCTTTCTTTAAGGGCCTTTTTTTTAAAGTATTAAGGGCTTTTAAGTCCTTACTTAAAAACCCTGCTGTTGTATCAGTTTGAGCAAGATAAATCATGTTTTTAAGTATTCTTGTAAGCTCTTTACTTCAAGACATGATTTATTTTGTATAGCTTTGATAGCTTTAATCCCCGCATAAGCTGCTCTTAGATTTGTAAAATATGGGATTTTAAAGCGTAAAATATTTGCTCTAATTTTTTTAGTGTCGCCTTTAAAACTATGCTCATCGCTAGTATTTATAGCAAGTTGAATTTGAGAATTTTTTAATTTATCCTCTACATTCGGGCGTCCTTCAGAAATTTTATGCACAAACTCACATTCCAAGCCCGCTTCTTGTAAAACTTTATAAGTTCCACTCGTAGCAATGATTTTAAATCCTAGCTTAATATACTCATTAGCTAAATCTACTGCATATTTTTTATCTTGCTCTCTTAACGATAAAAACACATTACCACTTTCTGGTAAGAAATTTGAAGAAGCAAGTTGGCTTTTTGCATAAGAGTTATCAAAATCTTTACTTACCCCCATGACTTCACCGGTTGAGCGCATTTCAGGTCCAAGCTCAAGATCGCTTCCGCTAAGTTTAGCAAAAGGAAATACCACTGATTTTACACTAATATGTTTTGACTTTTTAGCTCTTAAAATTCCGTTTTTTTCCTCTACTACTTTAAAGGTGTCATAAAATTTCAAGCTTTCTCTTAAATTTCCTTGCCACATCACGCGCGTTGCAACCTTAGCTAAAGGAATTCCTGTAGCTTTGCTCACAAAAGGCACAGTTCTACTAGCTCTTGGATTTACTTCTATCATATAAAGTTTATTATCATAAATAGCAAATTGTATATTTAAAAGCCCTACTACACCTAAATTTAAAGCAATATCTTTTGTTTTTTGCTCAATCATTTCAAGCATAGCTTCATCAATATTTACAGCAGGTAAAGAGCAAGCGCTATCGCCTGAGTGAATTCCTGCTTCTTCAATATGCTCCATAATACCTGCTACATAAACTTCTTTTCCATCACTTATCGCATCTACATCAAGCTCAGTTGCATTATCTAAAAACTGATCGATTAATACCGGAGATTTATCACTCACATCTACTGCTTCTTGCATATAAAGTCTAAGCTCACTCTCATCATGCACTACACGCATTGCACGACCACCTAAAACATAACTTGGTCTAACAAGCACAGGATAACCTATCTCATTTGCTTTTATAATCGCTTCTTCTACACTTATGGCTGTGCCATTTTTAGGTTGATTTATACCTAGATCTTCAATAAATTTAGCAAATTTCTTTCTATCTTCAGCTAAATCTATTACCCTTGCACTTGTTCCTATAATCTTTGCCCCAAAAGCACTAAGGCGTTTTGCAAATTTAAGCGGAGTTTGACCACCAAAATGCACTATCACTCCATCGGGTCTTTCTCTATCAATAACCGCTCTTAAATGCTCAAAATCAATTGGCTCAAAATACAAAATATCGCTTGTATCATAATCTGTTGAAACCGTTTCTGGGTTACAATTATACATTATAGTTTTTACACCCATATCTTTTAGAGCAAAAGAAGCATGCACACAAGCATAATCAAACTCAATGCCTTGTCCTATGCGGTTTGGTCCACCACCTATAATCATCACTTTTTTATCTTTTTTATCTTTACTTTCTTTTACTTGCGTAGCTTCATTTGTATTAATACTTGAGTATAAATACGGGGTCAGTGCTTCAAATTCTCCTGCACAAGTATCTACTTCACTATATTGAGCGATGATTTTATGTTTAATTCTTGCATAATAAATATCATTTTGGCTTAACTCAAGATTATCTTTTTGATTAATCAAGCTAGCGATTTTTTTATCTGAAAAACCTAAGGTTTTGGTTTTTCTTAATAGTTGCTTATTACTTAAAATATCCATATCTATTTGATTTTCAAATTCCACTATTTCTTTGATTTGATTTAAAAACCAAGGATCTATTTTGCAAAGCTCAAAAAGCTCTTGTGTGTTAAAACCTTCTCTAAAAGCTTGTGCTATATAAAGCAAGCGTTTTTCATTAGCTTGGCGAATTTTTGCCAAAAGCTCATTTTTATCACATTCTATAGTATCAAACCCGCTTAAATTTCTCTCAAGTGAGCAAAGTGCTTTTTGAATGCTTTCTTTAAAAGTTCTCCCTATAGCCATAACCTCACCCACGCTTTTCATAGCAGTGCCAAGCTCTGTGCTTGCATTTGGAAATTTTTCAAAAGTAAAACGAGGAATTTTAGTTACGATATAATCAATTACCGGTTCAAATGAAGCAGGAGTTCCTGTGATATCATTTTTAATCTCATCTAAACTAAATCCAACTGCTAAAAGCGTAGCTACCTTAGCTATAGGATAGCCCGTAGCTTTACTAGCTAGGGCTGAAGATCTTGAAACCCTAGGATTCATTTCAATAACTATCATTCTACCATTAGTTGGATTGATAGCAAATTGCACATTTGATCCACCTGTATCTACTCCAATTTCTCTTAAAATAGCAAAAGAAGCATTACGCATCGCTTGGTATTCTTTATCAGTCAAAGTTAAAGCAGGAGCTATAGTAATAGAATCGCCTGTATGAACTCCCATAGGATCGACATTTTCAATAGAGCAAACGATAATACAATTGTCATTTTTATCTCTAATGACCTCCATTTCGTATTCTTTCCAACCAAGCAAGCTTTCTTCGATTAAAATTTCATGGATAGGGCTTAGCGCTAAAGCAGTATTTGCAAGTTCTGCAAACTCATCCATATTATATACCACGCCACTTCCTGCACCACCTAAGGTAAAAGAAGCTCTAATCATCAAAGGAAAGCCAATCTCATCAACAGCTTTTAAAGCCTCTTCATAATTATACGCATACATAGATTTTGGTAAATCCATGCCAATTTTTTTCATGCATTCTTTAAAAACTTGTCTGTCTTCGCCTTTTTTAATCGCTTCAGGATTTGCACCTAAAAATTTTATATCTGCAAGCTCGCCACTTTCATAAACTTCCATAGCAACATTCAAAGCAACTTGGCCACCCATAGTAGGTAAAATCGCATCGATTTTTTCTTTTTTGATAATACTTAGAATACTTTCTTTGGTAATTGGTTCTATATAAGTTGCATCAGCAAATTCAGGATCTGTCATAATCGTAGCCGGATTAGAATTGATCAAAACTACTCTATAACCTAGCTCTTTTAAAGTTTTTGCCGCTTGAGTTCCTGAGTAATCAAACTCACAAGCTTGACCTATAATGATAGGCCCACTGCCTATTAATAATATATTTTTTATATCTGTTCTTTTTGGCATGTATTTTCCTAAGCTGAATTTTTAGCCAAATTATAACAAATATAAGTTTTTTAGAAGTTGAATTTAACAAAGAATTTAGCTCTTAAAGAGCTAAATTTTATTGACGCTTACCAAAAGTTATAGCATAAGCTTCATTTCTTACATCAAATAAAGGATCTTGTGGTGGATTAACCCCTTGAGGTACATCCGAAGGAAAATATACATCAAAATTACAATCTTCATCGCTCAAGGCATTAACCTTAAAAGTCCCAACTAGACTTTCTTTGTGCTTACCGCTCCATAAAGCCGTTGTTTCATTGGTAATATCATTTTTATTTGCATATACTAAATACATTTTATACTCAACCGGCTTATTAGCTTTTACACGATTTTGGAAATCTTCTTTTAAAAAATCACTACTCGCACTTTTCATTTGTGCTTCATTTAAATATGCCACACCTTCACTTGGAACTAATTTCCATCTTGCTGGTAAATAGTTTTCTCCGTTTGCTTGTTTAAAATAAAAAGTATGAATACTAAAAAATGGAGTATTTGCTACACTTTTACTAATGCCAATTTTATCAGTATATGTAGCAAAATTTCTATAAGAATCAACCTCTTGCATCATCTTGCTTATTTTTTCTTGATCGACTTTACCATTTACAGGAAGTCTCATTTCAAAAAACTGACCGAATTCTTTAGGATTTTTTGCGAAATTTATTTCTGTATTTAGCATAACCATAGTCCAAGAAGCAGAATCTTTAGGATCAGTAATTCTAATAGCCATACCTCTTGTTTTGCTTTTATCATCTTTAAAAGCTCCACCCAAAGAATATCTTACTTGGATTGGCAAACTTTTTTGTGTTAACAAAGGCACATCAACTTCTTTATTAATAGACAAAGCTGGCTCAAAAGTTCCCATAGCACAAAAGCCTTTTGCATGATTAACTTTTGCTTTTGGATTTTTAGGATCAGCATTAAGTTGATAAAAAATATCTGCTATTTTTTGTGCATCATATTCCACTTCATTTGCATAAATAGCACCACTTAAACAGCAAAAAGCTAAACAACTACTGATATATTTTTTCATTTAATCTCCTAAATTTTTAAAATTCGGAGATAATTCTAATATTTAATAGTAAATAATAATTTATATCAACTAAAATAAATAACTTTTTATTAAAAATTTTCTACCATATAAAAATAACTTGGTACTTTCATTTTTACATAAGGTTTAACATATGCATTTTGATAGGCACCTTCTTCTTCTATTTTAAAAATTTCGCCTACTGGAATTCCTGAAAAGAAAATCTCATCTAAGCCACTTGTATAAACCTTATCGCCCATTTTAAGTTCAAGCCATTTAGGAATATATTTAACTAAAACATAATCATTTCTACCATGAGCTATACCTGGTGCTTGTTCCTTACCTATATATACGGAAAAAATACACTCTTCATCACCTTGTAAAAGTCCCAAAGCTCTACCATTTTTTTCTATAACTATGCCTGCTGTATAGCCATTATAAATTAAGCCTTTAATTTTTCCTTTATAATCCACATCAAGCCAAACTTTATGATAATCGCTAATTTGAGCATAAGAAGTTGCCTTAACTAAACTAACATTAGGATAATAAAAACTTGAATTTTTATCACTTAAAATATTGTTTAATTCATTGGCAAAGTTTTTCATATAGATATTGTTTTTTTCAAGTTCAGCATTTCTTTCTCTTAATTTTTTAATTTCTTGAGCTTGATTAAAATGCTCATTAAATTTATCTTTTAAAAGATTAATGCTTTGAGAAAACTGATTAACAATAGCAATATTTAAATCTAAAATATTTCGTTTTATTATATCTCCATAATAAAACGAAACAAACACTAAAAAAGATAAAATTAAAACACTAAGAATTTTACTCTTCATTCGTTAGTTGGTGCAATAAAGAAATTTCTTCCAAAGCTTTACCTGTGCCTTTTGCCACTGCTAAAAGTGGCTCATCAGCTACATATACTGGAAGTTTTACAATTTCAGATAAATATTTATCAAGACCGCGTATTAAAGCTCCGCCTCCTGTTAAAACAACACCGTTTTCAACAATATCAGCTGCAAGATCAGGCGGCATCATTTCAAGAACGATTTTTAATGCATCAGCAATTTCTTTTAAATGCTCACGCATAGCCTCTCTTACATCTTCACTTGTTAACTCTATTCTATTTAACAATCCTGTTACTTGATCGCGTCCTTTAACTACCATAGAAAGCTCTTTTGGAAGCTGAACTGCTGAGCCTATTGCGATTTTGATTTCCTCGCCCGTTCTTTCACCTATGACAAGATTGTATTTTTCTTTTACATAATTTACTATACTAGTATCAAGCTTATCACCAGCTGTTCGGATAGATTTTGAAATCACAAGACCGCCCAAAGAAGTAACACCAATTTCAGTAGTACCACCGCCAATATCTACCACCAAGCTCCCTTGAGGCTCTCTAATTGGTAAATTTGCACCAATAGCTGCTGCCATAGGTTCTTCTATCAAAAATACTTCTCTAGCACCCGCACTTAAAGCACTTTCTCTAACTGCTTTTCTTTCTACTTGGGTTAATCCATAAGGAACTGAAATGATAATTCTAGGTCTTAAAAAAGATTTTCTTCTATGAGTTTTTTCTATAAAATAACGGATCATTTTTTCAGTCATATCAAAATCAGCAATCACACCATCTTTCATAGGACGGATTGCTTCGATATTACCTGGGGTTTTTCCTACCATTTCCTTAGCTTCTTTTCCAACAGCTAAAATTTTAACCCTACCATATCTTTCACGCTCTACCGCAACAACCGAAGGTTCATCAATCACTATACCTTTATCTTTTACCAAAACTAAAGTATTTGCAGTACCTAAGTCAATCCCCATATCACTTGAAAAAAATCCAATTATTTGATCTAAAATCATTCTCAGCCTTTAACTTTTTTATTTTTTATAAATAAAGGTTTTGTACCTTCTTTGATCACTTCTTTAGTAATTACTATGCTATATCCATTATACTCTGGCAAATCAAACATCAAATCTACCATCATTTCTTCAATAATACTTCTTAAACCTCTAGCGCCTGTTTTACGCTCTAGCGAAAGCTTAGCAATCTCTCTTAGCGCTTCATCTTCAAATTTTAATTCCACATTGTCAATAGCAAAAAGTTTTTGATATTGCTTAATAATGGCATTTTTTGGCTCAGTTAAAATACGCACCATGCTTTCCTCATCAAGCTCTTCTAAAGAAGCAAGTACATGCAATCTTCCTATAAGTTCAGGAATAAGCCCAAAATGCACCAAATCATCAGGCTCTAGTCTTTGAAGTAAAGCTTCTTTTTCATCTTTTTTATCATCAGTAAAAAAGCCCATGACATTATCGCCTAATTTTCTTTTAATAATATCACTAATACCATCAAAAGCCCCGCCACACACAAATAAAATATTAGTTGTATCTATTTGTATAAAATCTTGATTTGGGTGTTTTCTACCGCCTTTTGGTGGGATATTTACCAAAGATCCTTCGATAATTTTGAGTAAGGCTTGTTGCACGCCCTCACCACTCACATCTCTTGTAATGGAGCGATTTTCGCCCATTCTTGCGATTTTGTCTATCTCATCGATAAATATAATCCCTTTTTGTGCTCTTTGCACATCTCCATCAGCAGCTTGTAAAAGACGAGTAAGGATATTTTCAACATCTTCTCCCACATAACCTGCTTCAGTTAAAGAAGTCGCATCACAAATTGCGATAGGAACATCTAAAAATCTAGCTAAAGTCTGTGCTAGTAAAGTTTTTCCACTTCCCGTTGGGCCTACTAATAAAATATTTGATTTTGCTAATTCTGTATCATCATCTTCTAAGTCAGATCTAAAAAGCCTTTTATAGTGATTATACACCCCTACACTAAAGATTTTTTTAGCTCTATCTTGCCCGATAACATATTTATCTAAATATGCTTTTAATTCCTTAGGAGTAATATCTTTAAAATTTTCTTTATCAACTTCTTTATTTTTTAATTCTTTTTCCTCTCCAAAGAAAATATTGCAGGCACTTTCGGCACAATACTCACATATAAAGGCATTATTATAATCATTTACTAAAATTCTTCTTTCACTTGTTTCTATTTCATTGCAAAAACTACATCTTTTAACCATGACTTTTTTCCTTATATATAGGAATTCCTCTTTTTGTTTCTAAGATAAAATTACACATTTTTTTCACATTTTCACTAGAAGTATTTTCTAGCAAACTTAAAGCATTATCTTTTAAACTTCCTTGTCTGAATAAAAATTTAAAAGCCTTGCTTAAAACATCCACTTCTTCTTTATCAAAGCGTCTTCTAATGCCTACTAAATTTAAACTTCTAATGCTTGCTCGATTTCCTTCAGCTAAGCAAAATGGCACCACATCTTGAGAAAGCGCACTAGCACCTGCTATCATACACCCCTCACCTACCTTAACAAACTGATGTATTGGAGTAAGTCCACCTACCACAGTATAATCTCCAAGTTCCACATGACCTGCTAAAGTAGCATTATTTGCTAAAATAATATTATCTCCAAGCAAACAATCATGTGCAATATGAGAATAAGCCATTATAAAAGCATTATCGCCTATTCTTGTAAAACCATCACCCTTAGCTGTACCTGAATTTATAGTAACAAATTCTCTAATAACTGCATTTTTTCCTATAATAACACCTGAATTTATCTCATCTTTATAAGATATATCTTGTGGGATATCTCCAACTATGGCATAAGAAAAAACTTTAGAATTTTCACCTATGCTTACATTAGGTAAAATTCTTGCACCTTGTTTGATGATAGTATTTGCACCTATATTGGCATTTTTTCCAACATAAGCATAGGCTTCTACTACAACACCATCTGCTATGATAGCTCCATCTTCTATAACAGCACTTGGATGAATTTTGCTCATCATTTATCTACTATCATAGCTTTAAGTTCAGCTTCTGCAACCAATTGTCCATCAACAAAAGCTTTTCCTTGAAATATCCACATATTTCCACGATTTTTTACCACACTCATCTCATAATCAAGCCTATCACCTGGACGCACTGGATTTCTAAATTTAGCATTATCAATGCCTGTAAAATATACTACTTTAGTGCTTGGATCTACCTTATCATCCATACTTTCAAATGCCAAAACCCCTCCAGTTTGTGCCATACCTTCTAAAATTAACACACCCGGGTAAATTGGATGATCTGGAAAATGTCCCATAAAAACATGGTCGCTTATACTAATATTTTTATAACCTCTAACAACTTCTTTATTTTTTAATTCTACGATTTTATCTACAAGTAAAAATGGATACCTATGTGGTAAAATTTTTTGAATTTGCATTACATCTATCATAAATTTAGCCTTAAAATATATTCAAAATTCAGATTTTACAAAAAAAATATTAACAAACTAGTTAAGTTTTATAACTTCACAATCTTTTCTTTACTATCAAAATAAATTTCACTTTTTGCTATAAATTCATAAGCGCCTTTAATAATATTTTCAACAATAATCACCGGCGAAAGATCATAAGCACCAAAATGCTTTTGCCTTATTTTGATTTCTTGCTCTATTTTTAAAGGATTTTGTAAAAAATCTTCAAAATTTTTAAATCGCATTTTACATAAGCTATTAAAATAATCAAAACTCCATAAATTAATCTCATCCTTTGCACTTTTATAGCACTTTAAATCCTCTTCTAAAATACTAAATTTGGTATAAGAATTTTTAAAATGTGAGTAAAATAAAACATGAGTTTTTATGGCTTTTTTGTTTTCTTTTATCAAAGCTCTTAGTAAGCGATAATTTAAAAATTTCTCTCTTTGAATTTCAAATTTAACACCTTTTTTTTCTATTTTTTTTACTTGGTTATAAAATTTTATTTTTTCTTCTATACTTGAAGGCAATATTTGTTTATTAATAGGACTCATCAGCTCATCTATAAAAGCTTTTTGACCTTTTTGTTTAGAAAGCGCATAAATACACCCACAATAATTTTGATGATAAAGCATATCTTGCTTAGCTAAGGCAAATTGTCTTTGCGTGCCTCCATTTTTTCTAAAATCAGGTGCTAAAAACTCTATGCCAAATTTATCACATTCTTTTTGTAAAGCTAATTTTAGCTGCTCTAAGTCTTTTTTAGGGGATGTTAAAAGGGTTGTTGTAAGTTTTTTTTCACCAATTTTTTGAGCAAATTCAACACTTTTATGCATTCTAAAATCAAAACAAATTTGACATCTTGCGCCTTTTTCAGGCTCGTCTTCATAACCCTTTACACCCTCAAGCCATTTTTCATACTCATATTCACCTTTATAAAGTTTAATGCCTAATTTATCACAACTGCGTTTAACATCTAAAAATCTAAGTTCATGCTCACTATATGGATGAATATTTGGATCATAAAAAAAACCTATAATTTTCTCATCAGGATAAGTTTTGCTTAATTCTTGTATAAAATAATGACTATCCACACTACAGCAAATATGTACTAGCATAATTCTTTTAACACCTTAAAAGCATGATCTTTAGCTTTTACATTTTTATAAATTTTTGAGATTTTTCCATTTTCATCAATCACAAAAGTAGATCTTATAAGCCCCTCATACTCTTTACCATAATTTTTCTTTAAACCCCAAGCACCATAAAGTTTGCAAATTTCTTTTTCACTATCGCTTAATAAAGTGTGTTTTAAATCATATTTTTTTATGAAATTTTCATGCGATTTAACACTATCTGGACTAATACCTATAATCACAGCATTTTGCTCTAAAAAATCCTCATAACTTTGACTAAATTCACAAGCTTGTGTGGTACAACCTGGGGTGTTATCTTTTGGATAAAAATACAAAATAATTTTTTTACCCAAGAAATCACTTAAAGAAATTTTAACTCCATCTTGATTTAAAAGTTCAAACACAGGAGCTTTATCACCAATTTGCAATTCTTTCATTTTTTATCTTTCAATCTTAATTTTTCTACACTTTCGCCACCAAAAGCAATATTATATGGCTCAATATCTTCTAACATAATCACTATATTTTGCTTTGGCTTGTTGTATTTTGTATGTAAAAGTTCTGTAATATCTGCTATTAGCTCTTCTTTTTGTGTTTTGCTAAATTCTGGTTTAGCTAATTTGATATTTATAATTGGCATGATTTTTCCTTGTTTCAAATATAATAATTTTACTATATTCTAGTAATTATTAGTATATTTTTGATAAAATTAGTTTTATTTTCAACAAAAAGGCTTAGTTATGATTAGGGCAAAAAAAATTTGGATGGATGGAAAAATCATTGATTTTGATGATGCAAAAATTCATGTTTTAACACATTCATTACATTATGCAAATGCAGTTTTTGAAGGAACAAGAGCTTATAAAACACAAAATGGTTTAGCAATTTTTAGATTAAAAGAACACACCAAAAGACTTTTAGAGTCTGCAAAAATTACTTTAATTAATTCTCCTTTTTCTCAAGAAGAACTTGAAAATGCACAAGTTGAACTTTTAAGAGCAAATGATTTTCAAAATAACACCTATTTGCGACCATTAATCTTTTTAGGTGATGGCACTATGGGAGTTTATCATGCTAAAGCTCCTGTTAGGGTAGCTATTGCTGCTTGGGAATGGGGTGCTTATTTAGGCGAAGAAGGCTTAGAAAAAGGTATTAAGGTTAAAATTTCTTCTTTTGCTAGAAATAGTGTAAAATCTAGCTTAGGTAAAGCAAAAGCAAGTGCAAATTATTTAAATTCTCAAATGGCTAAATATGAAGCTATAGAAGCAGGATATGAGGAAGCCTTAATGCTCGATGAAGAAGGTTTTGTAGCAGAAGGAACAGGTGAGTGTTTTTTTATGATTAAAGATAATAAGCTAATCACACCGCCAAATGATTTTTCATTAAAAAGTATCACTCAAGATACTGTTTTAAAAATTGCACATGATTTGGGCATAAGTGTAGTGCGTCAAAGAATTTCAAGAGATGAAGTTTATGTAGCTGATGAAGCATTTTTCACAGGAACTGCAGCAGAAATAACTCCGATAAATAATATTGATGCAAGAATTATAGGAGATGGAAAAAGAGGTGAGCTAACGACAAAGCTTCAAAATGCGTATTTTGATATAGTTTATGGACGCAATGAAAAATACGCTTCTATGCTAACTTATATTTAACAAAGGAACTAAATGCCAGCTGATTTGAATGATTATTTTAATAAAAAAAACAATCAAAACAACAATAAGCAAAATTTAAACTTCAAAACACCAGAATTTAATTTCAAAGGTTTTGGGAAATTTTCCCCATTAATTTATAGTGCAATTGCAATTATTTTAGTTTTTGCACTTTTTAAACCTTTTGCAATAGTAAATTCAGGGGAAATGGGGATCAAATCCACTACAGGTAAATACAGCCCTACCCCACTTGAACCAGGACTTCATTTTTTTATGCCTATACTGCAAAAAATCACTATCGTAGATACTAGAGTAAGACAAATCAACTATGCTTCAATCGAAGGAATAAATGAAAATTTACAAATAGGATCAGGCGTTGTTAATAAAAATAGCATTTCGGTACTTGATTCAAGAGGCTTGCCTGTATCTATTGATGTAACCGTTCAATACAGATTAAATCCTTTACAAGTTCCTCAAACTATCGCAACATGGGGGCTTAATTGGGAAAATAAAATCATAGATCCAGTAGTAAGAGATGTTGTAAGAAATGTTGTAGGTCAATACACTGCAGAAGAGCTTCCAACAAATCGTAATACTATAGCGGTGCAAATTGATCAGGGTATTAGAAAAACTATTGAAAGCCAACCAAATGAGCCAGCAGAGCTTCAAGCAGTTCAGCTTAGAGAAATTATCTTACCTATAAAAGTAAAAGAACAGATCGAAAGAGTACAAATTGCTAAACAAGAAGCTGAAAGAACTAAATATGAAGTTGAAAGAGCTAACCAAGAAGCACTTAAAAAAGCGGCTTTAGCTGAAGGGGAGGCAAATGCAACTATTATTAGTGCTAAAGGTAGAGCAAGTGCCGTAAAAATTGAAGCTGATGCACAAGCATATTCAAATAGAGAAATAGCAAAAAGTTTAAATAATCCTTTACTTGATTTAAAACAAATTGAAACCCAAAAGCAATTTAATGAAGCACTTAAAGTCAATAAAGATGCTAAAATTTTCTTAACACCAGGCGGAGCTGTGCCAAATATTTGGGTTGATAGCAAAGATAATAAAAGAACAAGTTCAGTAGCAAATTAAAAAATAAAGAAGTGATAATGAATGTTCAACATATCCGAGAGCAAATGATCTTTTATACAGCTCATTTGCACTTGATCGATTTTTTGTTAATGGCTTTAGTTGTATTCTTTTTCATTATCACTTTATTTATTGCTTTGATTGTTAGAAACAAACCTACTTTTGCTTTTATTATAATTTTTTTAGGAATTTTATGTTCACTTAGTATTGCGTATTTGGGATATTTTTTAATTGATACTAAAGTTAGATCCAGAATAGCTAGCTTAGATAATGCTCAATTTTTTGTATATGATAATTCTTTAAGTGTTGATTATAGCTTGACAAATACTTCTAAAAAAAGTTTTAAATTTTGCAAAATAAAAGTAGAAGTATTTAGAAAAAGCGATGAAAATAATACTTTTAAAAATTTAATACATTTATTAAAACCATTAAGAAGTAAATCTACCACTATCGAAAAAACAATAAGTCCCAACCAAACTATTAATCTAAAAACCAAATTTTCCGATTTTAATGAAGGTCAAGATTTTGACATTAAAATTAATTCAAAGTGTTTTTAATGGGATATTTTACTTTTTTTCATATTCTTATCATTTTTATTATGCTAGCTTCAACTTTCCTTACTTGGATTTTATTCTATTTAAAAATACAAAACAAAAAATATATGATAATTTTTTGCATAATAAGTTTTATATTAGCCTCAATCTTAACTATTTCTTTATTATTAACTATAGATCAATACACAAAAAAAGCTAGTTTGAGTAATTTTTCAACCTACAGACGCTTAGCTACAGAAAGTATTATTATAAAAGGTAGAGTAACCAACGATACTAATTTTAAAATTTCAGAATGCTTTTTAGAACTTAGAATTATTGATAATAATAAAAAGCATGAAATCAGTGGAGAAATTTTTAATCAACAAAATTTTGATAGCATAAAAAAAGCAAATCAACAACAAAGAGATGTTTCGTATAATATTAACATTGCAAATCAATTATCAGGTCATACCTACAAAGACTTTTCTTTTGAAGTGGGATTGCCACCTCATTTTCAAAGTTATAAAATTTTTAAACAATTAAAATGCAGATAAGGATTATTTAATAAAATAATCCCCATCAAAACTAACCAAAGAATATTTTCTTTCATTGCCTATGCTTGAAACTAGCTCATTAATATCTAAAAAAGTCAAACTATCTGCACCTGTATATTCTCTAACCTCTTCAATACTCTTATTAGCTGAAATTAACTCTTCAAAAGTTGGAGTGTCTATACCATAAATATCAGGAAATTTGATTTCTGGACAAGCTATAGCCAAATGAATTTTTCTAGCACCTGCTTGTCTTAAAAGTGTGATGATTTTTTTAGAAGTTGTTCCTCTTACTACACTATCATCAATCACCACTATATCTTTACCTTCTAAAACTTTCTTCATAGGATTTAATTTCAGTTTTACTTTTAAATTTCTCATTTCTTGAGTTGGCTCTATGAAAGTTCTTCCAACATAGTGATTTCTAACTATGGCCATTTCAAGTGGAATTTTTAAATATTGCGCAAAACCTATAGCAGCACTTACTCCACTATCAGGAACAGGCACTACAAAATCTACTTTTTCTTTAAATTTTTTAGCCAAGGCTTCACCCATTTTTTTACGCACTTCATATACACTTTTACCTTCTATAATACTATCAGGTCTAGCAAAATAAATATATTCAAATGCACAAATTCTTGGATCTGTTTTATCAAAAACTTGAATGCTTTCAAACTCATCACTACCTTGAGTAAAAACTAGCATTTCACCGGGCTTTATATCGCGGATAAATTCAGCTTCTATCAAATCAAAAGCACAAGTTTCACTCGCTACAATATATCCACCATCTTTTAATTTTCCCAAAGATAAAGGTCTAACCCCATAAGGATCTCTTACCACAAAAAGTTGATTTTTACTAGCTAACATAAAGCAATATGCACCCTTACTTTGCATTAGACTTTCTATAAATCTATCTTTTAAAGTTTCTTTTTTGCTTTTTGCTATTAAATGTACAACATTTTCCGTGTCCATATTAGAATGAAAAATAGCTCCATTATCAATTAACTCTTTTCTAACTTCTTCTTTATTAATCAAATTTCCATTATGCACTAAAGAAATATCACCCAAAGAACAAGTAGCTGCAACAGGCTGTGCATCATGCAAAGAAGAATTTCCGGCGGTAGAATAACGATTATGGCCTACAGCTATACTACCTTTTAAATCTGCTAAAATTTGAGTATTAAAAATTTGTCCTACTTCACCTTTAGCTTTATGAGTTTTGATATTTAAACCATCACTTACACTAATTCCACTTGCTTCTTGGCCACGATGTTGCATAGCAAATAAAGCATAATAAGCCACCGTGCTTGCATTTTTTGAATTAATTACTCCAACTACCGCACACATTTAAATTCCTAAACAATCGTCTATATCATATAAGCCATTTTCTTGAGAAACCAGCCATTTAGCACATCTAATAGCCCCCATAGCAAAAGTAGCTCTTGAAGTAGCACTATGATTTAATTCTATAAATTCACCATCATTATAAAATCCAACTCTATGAGAACCCACTATATCACCACCTCTTAAGCTCATCACTGCGATTTCATCTTTACTTCTTTGACCAATAATCCCATCTCTACCACTTACTCTAACCTTTTCCAAATCTAAATTCCTAGCCTTAGCGACATTTTGTGCTAAAGTCATAGCTGTACCACTTGGAGCGTCTTTTTTCTTATTATGGTGCATTTCAAGTATTTCTATATCAAAATCCCTTAAAGCTTCACTTGCTAAACATGAAAGTTTTTTTAAAATAGCTACACCCAAAGACATATTGGTAGCATAAAGAATTGGCATAGTAATGCTTGCACTTTGCATTAACTCATTTTGCTTAGCATCTAATCCTGTAGTACCTATCACTAAAGGTTTAGGATTGCTTCTTGCGTATAACAACAAATCCTCACAACCTTTCGGGGAAGAAAAATCAATTATTACATCGCATTTGTTAAAAAATTCTTCATAGCTTGATCCTTGATAAAAAAATGCACTTGCTTTAGCATCTTTTTGATCTTGTAAACAATTTTCAATTTGTTTACCCATGCGACCATTGCTCCCATGAATTCCTATACATATCATAAATTTATCCTTTATATTTGCAGTGAGAAATTGTATCACTAAGTTAATTAATACAATATTACATACCATGAGCAAAAGTTTCCAAAAAGTTTCCAAAAAACTTTAAATTTATAACACATTTTTAAAAGGAGTTTTATGAAAAGAAGAACATTTTTGAAAGGTTCAGCTTTAGGTTCTATGGTAGCATTTTTTGCTAGCTCAAATTTAAATGCGAGTTTATTAAAAGATAAAGATTTGCTAAATTTTAAAGAAATACCTGCTAGCACAGAAGATAAAGTTATCGTACCAGATGACTATAAAGCAGATATTTTAATCTCATGGGGCGATCCTCTTTTTAACAAAGCATCTATTTATGATGAAGAAAAAAATATCGATAAAAAAGCTGTGGAAAATGCTAAATTAACTTTTGGAGACAATAACGATGGTATGAGTTTTTTTCCTCTTTCAAAAGATAGGGCTATACTAGCTATTAATAATGAATATATAAATCCTGAAATTATGTTTAAACATCAAGGTAAAAATCTTAGCTTAGATGATATTTTATATGAACAAGCAAATTTAGGGGTGAGTATTTTTGAAATAAAAAAAGAAAAAGATCAATGGTCTGTGGTGCTTGATTCTAAATACAATCGCAGAATCGATGCAAATACAAAAATGAGCGTTAGTGGTCCAGCAAAACAACAAGTACTTCAAAATGAAAATTTTATATATGGAACTTTAAATAATTGTGCCAATGGAAAAACACCTTGGGGGACTTATCTTACTTGCGAAGAAAATATAAATGATTTTTTTGGAAGTTTAGATGAAAAAATTAAATTTTCAAAAGAGCAACTTAGATTTGGATTTAAAGCTCAAAGTCAATATGGGTGGGAAAAATTTGATGAAAGATTTGATTTAAGTAAAAATCCAAACGAGGCAAATAAATTTGGATGGGTTGTAGAAATTGATCCATTTGATCCAAACAGCATACCTATAAAAAGAACAGCTCTTGGAAGATTTAAACACGAAAATGCAGAATTAATTGTAGAAGATGATGGAACTGTTGTAATTTATATGGGAGATGATGAAGCCAATGAATTTATTTATAAATTTATAAGCAAACATAAATATAAAAAAGGTCTAGATACTAGCAAAATTTTAGATGAAGGAACCTTATATGTAGCACAATTTAATGGAAAAATAGGAGATTTTAGAGGGAGTGGAAAATGGATTGAGTTAGAATATGGTAAAAATAACCTTAATAAAGAAAATGGTTTTAACTCTCAAGCAGATGTGTTAATCAATGCTAGAATTGCTGGATCTATTGTAAATGCAACTCCTATGGATAGATGTGAATGGATAGCAAGCCATAAAGAAAGTGGCTCAAAAGAAGTATTTGCTACCTTAACAAACAATAAAAAAAATAATAACCCAAATCCAGCAAACCCAAGAACAAAAAATATTTACGGACAAATAATTAAATGGGAGCATAAAAATTCTCATAAAGATGATGAATTTACTTGGGAAATTTTTGCACTTGCAGGAAACCCTGATAATCAAACAAGTTTAAATAAAGGCTCAAACAACATTACAAGTAATAATAAATTTAATTCCCCCGATGGATTAAGTTTTGATAGAGATGGTCGCCTTTGGATACAAACTGATGGAAACTATTCTAATCAAGAAGAATTTGAAGGCATGGGAAATAATTGTATGTTAGCAGCTAATCCAAAAACAGGGGAAATAAAAAGATTTTTAACAGGACCAATAGCTTGCGAAATAACAGGAATTGCTTTTAGTCAAGATTATAAAACTATGTTTGTTGGAATTCAACATCCAGGAGAGAAATTAAAAGGCAGTCAATTTCCTTATGGCAAAACACCAAGATCAAGTATAATAGCAATAAGTAAAATTGATGGCGGAGTTATTGGAAGTTAATCAATTTACACTAGAAATTCTAGTGTAAATTTTCAATATAAGCTAAAGCGCTAAGCGCTGCAACCGCTCCATCACCTGCTGCACATATTACTTGTTTTGGAGCATCTTTTCTTAAATCACCTGCTGCAAATAACCCTGCTATGTTAGTTTGCATTTTAAGATCAACACTAACTTGACCACCTTCTTCCATAGCACATAAAAATTCACCATTGTCTTGTTTTAAGATTTCATTTCTTACATTTAATCCAACAAAGGTAAAGATTCCAGGCACATCAAGCTCTCTTTTAGAACCATCATTAAATGCTATTTTAATTTTATTAACACCCATATTATCACCGCAAACCTCATCAACAACCGCATTTGTGATTAATTCTATTTTGTCATTATTTTTTACTTTTTCAACTGTTGAAGGTGCTGCTCTAAACTCATCTCTTCTGTGGATTAAATACACTTTTGAACAAATATTAGCTAGATACAAAGCTTCTTCTAAAGCAGTATCTCCCCCACCTAAAACAGCCACTTCTTTATTTTTATAAAAAAAGCCATCGCAAGTTGCACAAGTACTCACACCTTTACCAAAAAATTCATCCTCGCCTTTAAAACCAGCACGACGCGGAGTAGAGCCTGTGCAAACAATAACTGCTTTTGCTTGTTCGTTTTTACCGCCTTCCAATTTTATATTAAAACTTCCATCAGAATTTTTACTAATTTGCTCAACACCTACCATCTCATGTTTTAAACCAAAACGCATACATTGTTCATTCCAAGGAACCATAAAAGAAATTCCATCTAAAACTTGAGCAACTCCAGGATAATTTTCTATCTCTGAACTCGAAGTAATCTGCCCACCAGGCATACCTTTTTCAAACATTACAACATTTTTTAATCCACCTCTTGTAGCATATAAACCTGCGCTCAAACCTGCAGGTCCACCACCTATAATAGCTAAATCTAACATGATATTTTCCTTATAGTTTTATTTATAAGTATTATACAAATTTTTCTTTAATTATAAATAATAAAAATTATTAAATAGTAAAAAATATGAAGAAAAGCCACAAAAAGTGGCTTAAGATTATAAAAGTGAGTTTAGTTTATCTGCTAAAGCTTGTTTTGATTGAGCACCAACTAGTTGATCAACCACTTCACCATCTTTAAAGAAAATGATAGTTGGGATAGATCTTACACCAAATTGTGCAGCCAAATCACCTTGCTCATCTGTATTTACTTTACAAATTTTAGCTTTACCATCAAAATCATTTGCAAGCTCATCAATTACCGGTGCAAGCATTCTGCAAGGTCCGCACCATGGAGCCCAAAAATCTACTAAAGCTACACCTTCTTTTGCTTGTGCAAAATTTTCTGTAGTTAAATCAATATATTTTCCCATTTTTTTCTCCTTTGTTTTTTCAAATTCTATTAAAATAGAATAAACATTCCCTTAATAACTAATGTTCTCTAAAAGTTTTATATCATCTTTATATACGCAAAGTAAATCTAGTTGATAATTTTCATCATTTTTATGTTTCATAAAGTAATATTCTATAGTCTTAATAATTTTATTATATTTTTTATTATCCAATCTATATTCTACCTCATAATCACCTTGCGTGCTTTTAACTTCAATAAAATGTAAAATTTTATCTTTTTTAGCAATAATATCAATTTCTCCAAATTTAGAATAAAAATTCCTTTTTAAAATTTCAAATCCTTGTGTTTTTAAAAATTCACACGCTAACTCTTCTCCTTTTTTACCAAAAAGATATTCAAATAATGCCATTACTCTTCTATTCTCATCATAAAAACATCATCTTTTACAAATTCTTGTTCTCTAAGCTTTTGAGTTAAAATTTGTATATTTTTTTCATAAGTTTGATGAGTGATGAAAAATAAAGTGCTATAATCTTGCTTTTCTTTTTTAGGCTTTTGCAAGAAAGTATCGATTGAAATTTGATGTTCACTCATTAATTGTGTGATTTTTGATAAAACTCCTATTTTATCTAATACCTTTAATCTTAAATAATATCTTGTATAAATTTCATCTTTACTTAAAAGTTTATAAGAAGTATCATTTAAATACCCAAAAATAGCACTATTTTTTTCTTTTCTTGCTATATCGATTAAATCAGCTATAACAGCACTTGCAGTTGCCCTGCCACCTGCTCCTGGGCCATAATATAAACTTTCACCCAATACATCTCCATCAATACTAATAGCATTCATTACCCCATCAACTTTTGCTAGTATTTTATCTTTGCTAAGCATGGTAGGATGAACTCTTAATTCTATTTTTTCATCTTTAATCTTAGCAATACCCAAGTGTTTTATGGTATATTCAAATTCTTTTGCAAAATAAATATCCTCATTACTTACTTTGCTAATACCCTCAATCAAAATATCTTCAGGTTTCACTCTTAATCCATAGGCAATATTTGCTAAAATCAAAAGTTTATGCGCTGCATCAAAACCCTCTATATCAAAAGTGGGATTAGCTTCAGCATATCCTAAATCTTGTGCTTTTTTTAACACCTCTTGGAATTTGGTATTATCTTCGGTCATTTTACTTAAAATATAATTGCTTGTGCCATTTAAAATGCCTTTAATAGAAACAATATTATTAGCACTCAAGCCCTCTTTTAAAATTTTAATAATAGGAATTCCACCCGCCACACTCGCCTCATAACCAAAAGCTGTATCTTGTGCTAATTTTTCAAGCTCATAACGATGATAAGCAAGCAAAGCTTTATTAGCAGTTACCACTGCTTTTTTTCTTTTTAAAATTTTTGAAATTATCTCAAAGGGTAAATCAATACCACCCATTAACTCCACAAATACATCAATATCTTCACGCTCTAAAACCTCATCAATATCATTTACCACAGGAATTAACGCATTTGTTTTTGGATTTCTTGCCAAAGCAATTACTGGAATAATTTCTTCATCACATCTTGCTTTGATTAAATCTTGATTTTTTAGCAAAGTTTCTACAACAGCACTTCCTACCGTACCATATCCCAAAATTGCGATTTTCATTTTATTCTCTTAAATATTTTTTTATATTTCTTGCTGCTTGACGAATGCGGTTTTCATTTTCTATTAAAGCTATTCTAACATACTCATTACCCGCTTCACCAAAACCAACTCCAGGACTTACCGCTACATTTGCTTTTTGCAAAAGCTGTTTAGAAAATTCCATACTTCCAAGGTGAGCTTTACCTTGAGGGAGTTTTGCCCAAACAAACATACTTGCATTAGGTTTTTTCAGCTCCCATCCTGCCTGAAAAAATGAATCAAGCAAGACTTCTAATCTTTTTGCATAAGTTGCCTTAATCTCTTCAACACAAGTTTGATCTCCATCTAAAGCTATAGTAGCAGCAACTTGTATAGGAGTATACATACCATAATCAAACCAAGACTTGATTTTTTTCAAAGCCGCAATTAAGCGTTTATTACCCACTACAAAACCTACACGCCAACCTGCCATATTGTAAGACTTTGAAAGTGTATAAGTTTCTACCGCTACATCTTTAGCACCTTCTACTTCAAAAATAGAAGGGGTTTTATAAGAACCAAAAGTCAAATCTGCATAAGCAATATCAGAAATAATATAAAATCTTTCTTTTTTTGCCATTGCAACTAATCTCTCATAAAAACTTCTTTCCACAGTGACTGTTGTAGGATTGTGCGGAAAATTTACTACTACATATTTTGGACGCGGAATACTTTCATGTAGTGTTTTTTGTAAATTTTCAAAAAAAGTATTTTCATTTAATTCATAATTTTCATTAAAATCAAAATTCATAGTTGCTACATTACCACCTGCTATGATAAAAGCTTGAGTGTGTATAGGGTAAGCGGGTGTAGGTACAATAGCTACATCTCCTGGGTTAATAACGGCTCTTGCTAAATTTACAAAGCCTTCTTTAGAACCCATCGTTGCAACTACTTCACTTTCAGGATCTAAACCAACATCGTATTTTCTTTTATACCAATTACAAATTGCAAGTCTTAGTTTATAAATTCCACTCGAAGCAGAATAACCAGAAGTTTTTTCTTTATTTGCACTTTCGCAAAGTTTATCTATAATGTGTTGAGGAGTTTTACCATCAGGATTTCCCATAGAAAAATCTATTATATCCTCCCCTGCTCTTCTTGCTGCCATTTTAATCGCATTAACTTCAGCAAAAACATAATTTGGAAGTCTTTCTATGGTATTAAAATGAATTTCTTCAAACATTTTCCATCCTTTTTAGCGTCTTAAGTAAATTTTTAAACCCCTTTTTATGTTATCAAGGCTAAACATATCGCCAATGATAGCATATTTTGCACCCAATGGGATATTTATATTAATTTCATTTTGTTTGTGTGTGTTTTCTATACCTTGAATAAAATTTAAATTTTTATCTAAAAATTGAATTTTACAAAACCAAGAATCAAGATTGTGCGCACTAAGCTCTATGCTTTTTGCTCCTTGTAAATCAACAATATATTCCCTTAAAGGCTTATTTAATTGAGTGATGGTATTTAGTGGAATTTGAGTATTGACTTTAGGTTTTGCTTTTGAAAAATCTAGCTCATACTCATAATTTAATTCTGAAATTTTAGAAATATCTTTAATAAAAACAGAGCTTGATAACAAGGCTTTATAGAAAACTCCTGGATCAAGCATATATTGAGAATCTACAGCTAACTTATAGGTGATATAATTTTCCCTTAAAGTTAATTCAGTTGGTATAAAATACACATAGCCTAATTCGTTTAAAGTATCATTAATAGTTTTAAAAAATAAAACAGAATCAGCTTGAGCTTTAAAACTAAAAGTTAGAGTTTTTGGCTCATTTAATATAAAATTTGCCAAAGAATTAGTTTTTAAAATTTGAGAAATAGTGTAAATATCTACATTTCCGCGTTCATCTTTATAATCATTCCTTGCAAACAAGAGCTCTAATTTTGCATCTTTAGAATTATCATTAACAATATGTTTTGCAACTTCTAAAGCACTTAGTGCAAAAGCGTTAAGAGTAAAAAAAATGGAAAATATTAAAATTCTTACCATAATTTTCCTCTATTTTCTTTGATAAATTCAGCTTTTGTAATTTGTTTGATTTTACCATCTTTAATCATTAAAAATTTAGACACACCGTTTTTAAACTCTAAAGTATTATTATTTTCATCGTTTAAGCTAAAAGCAGCGTGGCCTGTGGTAATTAACATATCTTTATCCAAAGGTAAAACATAATCATTTTTAATAGTTAAAGAGCTCTTTCTAAAAGTTTTTAAATCCACCATACCAAGCCAAAGCTCTGCACTTGGTTTTATAATGCTTTCATTGAGTAAAATGATATTTTCTTCAGGCATATTTGAGCTAGCATTATCTTCTAATGTTTTTTCTGTATTATTGTTCTCGCTTATTGGTTCTAAAATAGTCGCGTTTGTTTCATTATTTTCCATAGCATCATCAGCAAAAAAATTAAGAACTGGTGTTTCATTTTCATCAACTTTTTCTTCTAAAACAACCTGCTCTTGATTTAATACATTGGTGGTATTTTCATCTAAAGTAGAACTTTGAAAAAATCTTGAAACACCCCAGGCCAAAGCTACTATCAAAAGTACTACTACTATAATCACAATATACCATACACTTGAGCTTTCTTTGGTATATGAGTTCATTCTAGGTGAAATATGCACATGATTTTTTTTCTCAATACCATTTTCTTCTAAATAGACATGATATTCTTCTAAAAAATTAGAAAAGTCAAGCTCATACTCTCTTTGTAAAATTTTAATAAAGCCATTTACATTAAAGCGAGATAAAGACTTAAAATCTTTCTTAATGATATATTCAAGACAAGCTATTTCTATTTGTGTTCTTTTTTGAACTTCTAACAAATTTAAATCTTCTAATTTTTTCCAACTATCCATTTTTCATCCTATCGCAAAGTATTGCAAATGCTGCACTAACATTTAAACTATCAAAATCATTGTGCATTTTTATACCTACGCACTCATCGCATTTTTTAAGCACCTTTGGCGCTATACCAAAACCTTCACTTCCCATAATCAAAACTTTTTTATCTTTAGCCTTGATAGTATGTATATCACTACCTCCGCTTGCACTAGCATAGATATAAAAACCTTTTTGTTTTAACTCATTTATCATGCTTAAAATATCATCATTTAAGACTATTTTCATATCTAAAGCTGCTCCACTACTTGCACGAATAACTCCATCCATAGCCACGCTTTTAGCTACCAAAATAACCCCATCAGCACCTAAAGCATAAGCACTACGCACGATAGCACCTATATTTCCAACATCGCTAATATTATATAAAATAACTATAAAATCTTTTTCTTTTAAACTCTCAAAAGAGCTAAATTCAAATTCATCAATTTCCATTAAAAAACCTTGATGATTTCCACCTCTTGCCAAGCTTTGTGCGGCTTTAAAATCGAGTTTTTTAATTTTTTTTGATGCCCTTGTTATTTTTGAAAAATCAGCTTTTTCACATTCTTTTGCCAAATAAATTTCTTTAATTTTTTCTTCATGCTTTTCTAAGATATAAAAAAACACTTGCTTACCATAAACTATCATTTTTAAATAATAACCAAATTCAACTTAAAAGCAGTTTTTGATAATTTTCTTTTGGAGATTTTGCATTGATTTTCGAAAGAAGTTTTGCCTTTGTCTTTAAAGATAAATCAAGCTCATAAATATCTTGCTCACACAAGGTATTTTGATGAAATTGCTTTTCTTTGGCATTTACCACTGCACACCATTCACCGCGTAAATCCATTGTTTTTAATTTTTCCAAAACCTCTAAAGCTTCTGCTCTAAATTTAGTTTCAAATTTCTTTGTTGCTTCTTTTATGATAAAAATTTCTCTTAAAGGATCAATTTTACTAATTTCTTCTACTAAATTAAGTATTCTAGTGGGTGCTTCATAAACTATACTAGGATAAGGATTAAGCATTAAATTTTCAATATCTTTTTGTCTTTGAGGATTTTTATTGGCCAAAAAACCCATAAAAATAAATTCTTTTTTACAAAATGCACTTGAAACCAATGCAAGCAAAGCAGCATTTGATCCTGTTAAGACTTCATAGTCAATATTGTTTTTAATAGCATATTCGATTAAAAATTGCCCCGGATCGCTAATACCTGGCATACCTGCATCACTTAAATATGCAATATCTTGTTTAAAAAAATCCTCATCTATTTTTGCTAAAAAATCTTTTTCATTATGAGTATGTAAAGCTATATATTTATCAGGCTTTATTTCTAAATTAAATTTTTCATTAAGAAGATGAATTAAAGATTTGCAAACTCTTGTATCTTCACATAAAAAGAGCTTGCATTTTTGTAAAATTTCTAAAGAATGAAAAGAAATATCGTTTAAATTTCCTATGGGCGTAGGAATAAAATATAACATTATTGCATTGCGTATTTTTTCTTAAATTTCTCTACACGACCCGCAGCATCTACGATTTTTTCACTACCTGTAAAGAATGGGTGGCAGCTTGAACAAATATCAACTTTAATTTCTGATTTATTTGACTTAGTAGTAAAAGAATTTCCACAAGCACAACTAACTTTACACTCTACATATTCTGGGTGAATTTCTTTCTTCATTGTTTATCCTTTTTCAAAACATTAAGGCGTAATTATATAGATTTTTATATAAAAAATAGCTAAATTTAAGCATGCTTTTAAATTATAAATTTTGAAGCAACCCCTATAAGTGCTGTTTGTGCTTTAAGTATATAGTTGGCTTGTAATTTTGCTCTTTTTATATTTATTTCTCTTTCTTTTTGCGAAAATCCGCCTTCAGCCCCAACCAAAAATACATATCTATCGGGATCAAAATTCATCAAATCTTTACCTTCAAAATCTATCAAAACAATATTTTCATAAGCTTGCTGAAATTTTTTAAAGTCATCAAAACTTTCAAGTTCCATTAAAGAAGCACGACCGCATTGCTGGGATGATTCTATAAGAATTTTTTCCATTCTTTTAAAATCTAATTTAAAATTTTTTTGCGAGTATTCCATATACACAAAAGAAAGTTTTGCTACTCCAAGTTCATTTAAAAAAGGTAAAGTTTTTTCTATAACCTTTGGATCAATCACCGCCAAAGCTAAATGTATATATGTTTTTAATTCTTGTTTTTCTTCTTTTTTATCAAGTAAATTTAATATGCAAGAGCGTCTAGAAAGCTCTATGCATTCATAAGTGTAAGCATAAAAATCTTTCAAATTCTTTAATATAATTTTATCACTCACTTTAATTCTTCGAGCCTTTAAGTGTAAAAAGGCTTCATTTTCTAGCTCTAAACTTACAGCACCACTTTGTGGGTGATATAAAAATTGCATTAAAAATAAAACCTCTTAAGCAAATAAGGTACAAAAAGCAAGAATATACCTAAACACAAAATAAAAAAACTTAAAAATCTAAATTTAGCATAGCGTTTAAACAATCTTGCTTTTTTAAATAAAACAAATTGATAAACAGCCAAAGCAAAAATCAAAATCCAACAAAACCACATAGAAAGCACATAGAAATTAAATTCAAAATGCTTTAAAGCCCATAACAAACTTCCAGTAAAAAGTGTAATTGCTAAAAACAAATAATAAATTGGTAAAAATAGACGAATTCTTTTTATAAAGATAAATTCTTGTGAGAAGTTACTTTGAGTCAAATACAAATAAAACAACATTAAAAAACCATTTGTATATAAACTATACACATGCAATGCTAAAAAAAATTCATAACTTTGATCCATTATTGTCCTTGTGTATTATTTTCATCTTGTATATCATCATCAACAGGTATAGGAAGTGTTTCATCATCTATAATGACATTAGAATCACTTTGTTCAATCTGAACTTGCTCGGTTTGTATTTCTTTTTTTATATTTTTATTCTCTTGATTTGAACAAGCCATAAAAAGCAATATTGGCACAATCAATAAAATCTTTTTCATTACACCTCCTTTTGATTGATAAAAACAAAATTTACATCTTGAAGTTTTTCAAAAAAATCTTTATTTTTCCATTCATCTCTTATAGCTTGCGAAAAGTCAATATCTGCCAAATCAATCTTTGGTAAAAATTCACTATAAGCATCTTCTCTAAAACCTTGTGCATAACCTGTTCTTGTTTCATGTACAATAATGCTTTTTAAACTAACACCTTGCTCACCATTGACCATCTTAGTCTTTAAAAGCAAAGTATCAATCAGTACAAAAAATATGCGTACAAAATTTTCCGCACTTACATTCACAGGTAAACTCACCCATCTTTGCGAGTGCTTTTTCATATCTTCTAAATAAGCTTTATCATCATCTTTAAAAAGCGTAATAGCATGATCAAAACTATCAATAATTTGTTTTATCTCATCTTTTAACAAACCAAAATCATACACCATTCCAGCATTATCAAGGTATTTACTCTCAAGTAAAATTTCTACCTTATAAGAGTGGCCATGTATGCTTGTTTTACATCGCTTGGAGCTACAAAATCTAACAATATGAGCATTTTCAAATTCAAATATTTTTCTAATAATCATACGCCTTCTTTATCTCCCCAAATTCTAATATGCAATCTATCGGAGTAATTATATCCATTTTTTATACAAAATTCAGCAACACTTAAGGCATTTTTGGAAATTTCTTCTTCATTTGACCCCATAGGCATACAAAAAACATCATTTTTACAAACTTGTAAAATTTCATTGATTTCTTTTAAGGCTTTATTTTCTTGTAAAAAATCCTTATCCAAAACAAATTTATAAAAACTTTCCTTAGCATAATTTTTAAAAGCTTTCAAAGCTTTTTCATTAATTCTTTTTTCTTTTTTTACACCACTATTGCTAAGCTTTACTCCTAAAGCAAAATAACATTTTTTATACAAAGGATATTTTTCAAAATCAATTTCAATACTTGCATTCGTTTCAAAATGCACCATAAAATCATTTTCTAAAAGTAAATTAATAAAACACAAAAAATCTTTATTTTGATAATTTAACAAAGGCTCACCACCTGTAATTACAACTATAGCTTTGTGTGAATTTGCTAGCTTCAAAACCTCATCAAAAAGCTTTGTTGAAGTATATGTTTTATAACAAGTTTTAAATTCTTTAGTAAAAACAGCTCTTATAGTATCACAGCCCAAAAGTATTTTAGAATCTTTTTCTTTTTTTACTCCAAAGCCTGCGCAGTTAAAATTACACCCGGCAAATCTTACAAATATAGCCAAATTTCCACTATATTTTCCCTCACCTTGCAAGCTTAAAAAAGTTTCAACAACTTCCATTATCCACCTGTTTGATAAAAGGCTCTTGTAGAACTTTGATTGGCATCATTTTCTGCCCATCTATTTTTTTCTGATTTATTTTTTATCACGGTTTTTAAAACTTCACAAGCACCTGCTATGTCTTTATTGCGTATAGCTTTTTTAATGCTTAAAGCCTCATCATAATATAAACAAGGTATTAAAAGCCCTTCGGCTGAAAGCCTTATACGGTTACAACTATCACAAAAATCATGGCTATGTGGATCAATAATGCCAAACTCATACCCATCTTCAAGTTCATAAATAGTCGCAGGTGCATTTGGACTTTTTTGTCCTTGTTTAAAAGAATACTTTTGAGCAATGATATTTAAAATTTCTGTTGATTTTAAGCCTTTTAAATCTCCATAAGCATGATAATTTTCCATAAATTCTATAAAGCGAATTTGGCTTTTGCGTGCTTTGGCAAATTCTAAAAGATCGATAAACTCACTATCATTAATCCCTTTAAGAGCTACGGTGTTAAATTTAATATTAAAACCTAATTCTAAAGCCTCATTAATACCATTTAACACATCTTTGAGTATGTTTTTTTGAGCTAATTTAAAGGCCACTTCTTCTTTTAAAGTATCCAAAGAGATGTTAATTCTTTTTAAGCCCGCTTGTTTTAAATCCTTTGCTTGTTGTTTTAATAAAGAAGCATTAGTAGTAAGCGCTAGATCTATATCTTGCTTATACTCACTAATCATAGCAATAAATTTATGCAAATCTTTTCTTACTAAAGGCTCACCACCTGTAATACGAATTTTCTTAACTCCTTCATCAATGCAAACTTTAACAAACATAAAAAGTTCTTCAAATGATAAAAGATTTTCCTTAGCACTCCATTCAAATGGAGTTTTTGGCATACAATAAAGGCAACGAAAATTACATCTTTGTGTTACTGAAATTCTTAAATAATCAATCACTCTTCCATAGCTATCTACTAACATCAAAGGCCTTTATAATAATTTATTAAATTTTAAAATAAGCTCAACCCTGCCCATACCTATACGCAAATCTTTAGCAATTTGCTCTATGGATTTTTTTTGATTAAAAAGTTCTATGACTTTTTGCTCTTCATTATCATAGCTTGGGCTTAATTTTGTAATACTTTGGGTTTTTTGTTCTAAATTTAATAAACGATTTTTTTGCTCACTTTGAAATTCTTCAATTACTTCCTCTACTTCTTTTAAAGCACTTAAAATAGGAATAATATTTTGATTGATTTTTTGTTCTAGCACCTGCAAAAGTTCTTCTTTTAATTCTTCTCTTATGGCTTCAGTGTCTATTTCTTCTTTTTCTTGCTCTTGCTCATCTAAACTTTCTTTTTTTAAATAATGATATTGTTTATTTAAATCTTCTATCATTTTACCAAGCTCATTGATCTTAACAATACTTTCTTTTTCTTTAATCATCATATAAGCAAACATAGCAAAAATTAATAAAGCTACAACTAGCCACAATAATAAATCACTATCCATTTTCTTGCTCCTTTAAAATTTTAATCATTGCTCTTTGCATATTTGCTACAAAATTATCATACACGAGCTCATCTTCTGCTTTTATTTGCGTGATTTTTGCTTCATTCTCATTTAATGCTTTAAAAAAAATACTAATTTTTTGACCATTTAAATTAAATCTAGCATAATAATCTTCATCTTGCATTAAACACCTATCTTTAAATTGAATATGTGTAAAATTTACCCCAATCACAAAAGATTTATATTTTAAATTAACAAATAATTTTGTTTTATTAATATCATTTTTGATCAAATACAATTCTTGCTTTAAATCCATAAGCAAATCAAAAATCAACTGCTCGCCCTCGCTAAATTCTACCCTTGAAGCAAGCTTTTTCCATTTGCTTAAATTGACATAATTATTACTTGAAACATATTCTTGCAAAAACTCTTCATATCTTTCTTTGCTCTCTTCAAATTCTAATTCCAAAGAGCTTTTAAAAAATTTCATCTCCATAAAAGATCAACCCATATAAAAATAAAAAACACTATACTTAAATACCCATTTAAAGTAAAAAATGCTTTGTCAATTTTTGCAAAATTCTTTCTAACAATGCGGTGCTCAAAAAATAAAATAACAGCACTAACAATCACACCTAAAAATGCAATATTTCCTGTTGGAGCTACCCAAACAAATAAAAACCAAAAAAGCACTGCTAAAACATGACAAAATGCTGAGATGAACAAGGTTGCTTCAAGCCCAAATTTAGCAGGTATAGAGTGCAAGCCTGTCTTTTTATCATACTCCATATCTTGCAAAGCATAAAGTAAATCAAAACCAGCTGTCCAAAAAGTAACACCCAAACACAAAATAACACTATAAATTTCAATACTTCCCAAAACCACAATACTGCCTGCAATAGGAGCAAGTCCTAAGCAAAATCCTAATACTAAATGCGCTAGGGATGAAAATCTTTTAAAGGCTGAATAAATAGCTAAAATAAACAATACCGGCAAAGAAAGAGCAAAGGCTAGTTTGTTGATAAAATAACTTGCCAAAACAAAAATAATAGCATTTAAAATAATAAAAAGTAAAATGCTAGTTTTACCTATACGACCATCGATATTAGGTCTATTTGCACATCTTGGATTGTTTCTATCAATGTCCTCATCCATCAAACGATTGATTGCCATTGCAAAATTTCTTGCACTTACCGCGCAAATAACACCCAAAAACAAAGCTTTAAAACCAAACCAAGTGCTATCATTTAAAATAACAGAAGCTACAATCATAGAAACAAACAAAAATGGTAAAGCAAAAATAGAATGCTTAAAAACAATCAGGTCCAAAATATCTTTTAATTTTTCTTTTAATAAAGGCATTTTTTCTCTTTATAATATATTTTTGTTATGATTTTACTAAAATAATTTTAAATTTAGGATATTTTTACGATGTTTTTTGAATTTGCACTCATTGGAACTACTGCAAGTGGCAAAACAGAACTTGCTAACAAACTAGCTTATGAATTTAATGCAAGCATTTTAAGCCTTGATAGTCTTTGCGTGTATAAACAAATCAACATCGCTTCAGCCAAAACAGAGCAAAAAACCTTAGATGAGCTTGATTATTTTGGCATAAATTTATTAAATGTTAATGAGCATTTTAACATTGCTTTGTTTTTTGAAGAATACAAAAAAGCAAAAGCCTTTGCTCAAAAAAGCAATCAAATGCTTATCATCACAGGTGGAACTAGTTTTTATTTAAAAGCTTTAATGGATGGCTTGAGTGAAAATTTCAAAGAAAGTCAAAGCATGCTAAGTAATGATGAAATTTATCATTTAATGATAAAAACTGATCCACATGCCAAAATAGAAAAAAACGACACCTATCGCTTAAAAAAATGGCTTGGAATTTATGAGCAAACTAATAAAATCCCAAGCGAAGTTTTAAAAGAAACAAAACAAGAAGCTTTAATTAAAAAACTTGATATTTTTGAAATTTCTTGGCAAAAAGATCTTTTGGAAAAACGCATTATTAAACGCACTAAAAATATGCTTGATGAGGGTTTAATAGATGAAGCTAAAATGCTATATAGTAACTATGATCATCATTTAAAAGCACTAAATTCCATAGGCTTAAAAGAATGTAAAGATTTTTTAGATAAAAAAATAAATTTAAACGAGCTTGAAGAACTCATCATCATTCACACAAGACAACTTGCCAAAAGACAAAGAACTTTTAATAAAAAATTCAACAAAGAAATTTTAGATTTTCAAAACGCTTATGAAAATTTAAAAGCTTATATTTTAAAAAAACATCAAGGCTGAGTGTTTAAGACATTTAATTTATCTTTACATAAATTTTGCCAATTGCTTGTTGTGTTAATATCTATACAATTTTGCAAACTTTGCTTTTGATTTTGTACATCTTTTAAATCTTCATAAATATTACTTTGCATATAAAAAGCTCTTGCGCGCTCATCGTCTTTTAAAGGATTAGCAAGCAAATCTTTAAACAAAGTTAAGGCTTGTTGAGCTTGATTGTTTTGTTTTAAGGCTTTGATATAGATAAATTCTAAATCCGGACTAAAAAGATTTACTCCTTTTAAATTTTGATAATCAATAGCCTTTGGAGCATAAGTTAAAATACTTGTTAGAAAATTATTTTTTTCACAATAACGCAAAAACTCATAATATAATTCCACCATACGATAATTCATAGGAAATTGCTCTAGTTTTTGCAAAGTTCTGATCATAGCATTATAATCTTGCAATTTAAGTTCAGCAAAAAATTTAATATAATTTGCTTCAAATTTTTCATCATCGCTAATAATAGTTCTTGTATTTAAAATATCATTAATTGTTTTTACAACAAAACGATAACGTTTATCTTTAAGCGCTAGATCAGCACTTTGAAGTTTATAAAAAATAATATCATCATTTTCATTTTCAACTATATATTTTTTAGCTTCTTCTATACGAGTAGTACGCTTAAAGCATTCAAGCATTTGTTTTTTATTTTGTATTTTACTTCCCACATCATATACCTTAAAATCATCATATATTTTAACAGCAGCTAAGCACTCATCATTTTTTAAATTTTGTTCTAAAACTAAGATAGCAGCTTGTTCTAAAAGATTTTTGATTTCTTTGTTGGAATATTTTTCTATGTCTTTTTGATAACTTACAACTTTTTCATAATTTTTTTCTTGAAAATATAATCTCACATTATCAAATAAAGCCATACTAGAAATTTCTCCAGCATACTTTTGCATGATCTCTTCATATCTTTGATGTAAAAAACTTGCATTATTATCTTTTAAATATAAGAAATTTTTATCTTGAGCTTCTTTTATTAAACTCACATATTCACCCAAAGGAAAATCTTCTGTGTAAAGATCTAAATACTTTTGAGCTTTAGTATGTTCATTTGCATTTAACAAAGCCAAAGAAAGATCTTTTAATACTCTTTCATATTCTTTATCGACTTTAGTCAAATGCGTAAAAATATACTCATAAATTTTAGAACTTAAATCATAAATTCTATGATTACTAAAAGCCTTAGCTAAGGATAAAGAATTTTCTAAATCACTCATAAAAAATTCAGGATTTGACTCTAAAATTTTACTTGCTAACTCTTTGGCTTCTTTTGTATTTTGCGCTTCTAAATAATTTTTAGACAAAAATAAAGCAGCCCTACTAGCTAAATCTGCATTCGGAGTAGAATAGTATACATCTTGATAAATATTATTTGCTATATTTTTTTTACCCAAATGATATAAATAATCTGCATAATCAAGTAAAGCAATTATGGTATATTTATCATCTTTATGCTCAGTACTTAAAGTATCAATAATATAATCAACATTAGACCTTTGAGATAAGCCCATATAAACTCTCATCATGATATACATTACTTCCGTATAATCTTTATCATTAATATAAGTTCTCACCCATCTTTTAGCATTATCTAGCATTTGCTCTAAAATTTGCTGATCTTTATCAAGCTCATAAGTGTAAAGCTTATTTTGCGCTCTTAATTTATAAAGCTCAAATTCATTCATAAATACACTACCTTGATAACGCTTAATAGCATTAACAGCATCTCGTAAAACTTGATCGTATTTTTTGGCTTCATATTCTTGTTTGATATTAAAATATGCATTAAAATCTGCACTTTTTGAAGTTTCCATAGGATTAGAATTTAAATCCAATGCTCCAATATAAGGCATTAATGCATCATCGAAATAAATATCAAAATCAAGTCCATCGCTAGGTTTATAATACCTTAAATCCTTAGTAAAAATAAACACAAAATGTTTAGAAGTATCTCCATTTTGACTTTGAATTTCTTTAGCATTAAAAATATCTTGAGAATAATTAAACATTTTAGCTAAAATTTTAGGATATATTTTAATTGTCAAAAAAGTTTGGTGTTTTTCAAAATAAATTGTAAAATCATCAAATTCTTTATTTTGAAATTGCATATTACTAACGCCCAAAACATTACACTCAAAATGAGTTTTTTCAAATTCAAAAATACTCTTGCAAGTAAAATCTTTATTATCTTTTAAATGCAAAAGTGTAAAGGGACGATTTTGTTCTTCCCCTTTATTAACAATAACTTCAAAAGAAAATATATAATTTATGCTTAATAATAATAAAAATAAAATCCTTATCATGAGCGTGATTATAGCAATATTATTTTACAAAAGCAAAAACGCACACGATAAGCTTCCGATAAAACATAAACTTAAAATAATCTTTTGCCTAATATCTAAATTTATACTCTTTATAGATTGACTTTTTTTAAAAAAGATATAAATTAAAATTTTCAAATAAGCATAAAGCATAATCATGGAACTTAAAGCTATAGCAAATACAAGCACATAATAGCCTGAATTTAAAATAGAAGCTAAAATTAAAATTTTACCCCAAAAAATCCCAAAAGGTGGAATTCCTGCTATACATAAAATAAACATAGCTAATATTATAGATAATACGGGTCTTTGATCAAATAAGCCAGAAAAACTTTCAAATGAGCTTTTTTGAAATAAACTTAAGATTAAAAAAATTCCATAGTTTGCAAAAGCAAAAGAAACCCAATAAACGAACAAAGCAAAAATTGAAAGCAGGTAAGAAGTTTCATCTCCTTGAGAACTCACACTCATACTAGAAACAATAACAGCCAATATAAAAGAAGAATGAGTAATAGAGCTATATGCAAGCATTTTTTTTGCATCTTTTTGAATTAAAGCTACTATGCTTACAGCAAGCATAGAAAAAATTGCTAACGATGCGACTATGTATTCAAATTTTACTCCACCGCCTAAAGCAGAAAAAATTCTTAAAACTACTATTATCATAGCAATTTTTGGAACAATAGATATGAAAGCTATAAAATTTGTATGAACTCCACAATATACATCTTTTAGCCAAAAATGAAAAGGAGCGATAGAAAGTTTTACTCCAACAATAACCAAAAACATTACTCCAGCACATAATAATATAGGATCTGAAATATATTCAGAATGCAATAAATTATCCAAATCTAAAGACTTTGTTTTTAAATACACAAAAGCACAAGCAAAAACAAAAAATCCAGCCCCTACTGCAGCTAAGGCAAAATATTTTATGCTAGAACTAATAGCATTATGAGTTCCTCTTAATGCTATTAATGTATAAAGAGCTAAAGAAGATCCTTCTAAAGCTAGGAAAATCACAATCAAATTAGTACTTGAAACCATTAATATTAAGGAAGCAACCATAAATAAAAATAAAGAAAAAAATTCTGCTCTTTGTTCATCTTTGTCTATAAGCAAATAAAGCATAGAAAAAAACAAAATAATTATTTGCGCAAAAATTGCATAATTATCGCTTACAAATAAACCAAAAAAAGCATGAGAATTATCTAAAACAAAACCATTATAAAGCAATAAAAAACACAAAGTACTAAGCAAAGCTATAACACTTGCTCCTATATAAAAATTTCTAGAAAGTTTTTTAAATGCACTCAATAAAAGTAATGCAATAGCCCAAAAAAGCAATGACAACACAGGAAATAATAATACAAAATTTAATTTTTCTAAACTAAAACCACTCATTAAAAACCTCTTATACTATCTATGATTTTTTGATTTTCTATGGCGATATTTCTTGTTTGCATAACTTCAAGAATACTATTTACATTAGAAGCAATTTGATCTAGCATAGCACTTGGAGCTACCCCTAAATAAATCACTAATGCACTTAAAATACTTAAAACAAAAATTTCACCTTTTTTAAGCGTAAATTTACTGCACACTTCTTCTTCGCAAGTAGTAAAAAACATATTTCTATAAATATTTAGCATATAAATAGCTCCTAAAACGATTACACCGCCTGCAAATAATGCATACCATAAATTTACACTTGCCACACCTTGCAAGATCAAAAACTCACCTACAAAGGAAATAGTCAAAGGCAATGAAATAGATGAAAACAACAATACTGCAAAGAAAAAGCTAAATAATGGGGCTGTTTTAGCTAAATTTTTATAAAAGTCTAAATCAAAAGTATGATATCTTTTGTAAAGCATATAAGCGGCTAAAAATAAGCCACCTGTTACTATACCATGTGCAAACATATAAAATACAGAACCACTAACCCCATTATAAGTAAAAGTTACGATACCTAAAATTACCACACCCAAATGCGAAATTGAGCTATAAGCAATTAATTCTTTTAAATCCTTGGCTTTAAAAGCAATTAAGGCTGCATATAAAATTCCAACTATACATAAAATAGCAAGTAAAGAATAATAATGATTCAAAGTATCAGGCGCTAAAGGCAAAATAAATCTTAAAAACCCAAAAGGTGCCATTTTAAAGCTTACAAGCATTACAGATACTAAAGTCGGACTTTTGGTATAAACCTTTGGAGCCCAAGTATGAAAAGGAAATAAAGGACTTTTAATCGCAAAAGCAATAAAAAATCCTACAAATATTAGATTTTGTGCATTCTCAGGTATAAAAAATTCACTCTTATACCAAGCTAACAAATCAAAACTCCAATATCCAAAACTTTGATAATACAAAAATCCCACATAAATAATAGCTAAAAGCATAAGCATAGAACCGCAAAATGCATAAATGAAAAATTTAATCCCTGCCTTATAATTATCTGAATATCTACCTATTAAATAAATAAGCGGTATAAGAGAAAACTCCCAAAATACATAAAACAATAAAGCATCCAATGAAGCAAAAAGTCCTACAATGCAAAATTGTAATAAAAATATACTTATTACAACACTTTTATCTTGAATATCCAAACATATAAAAGATAAAAAAATCATAATAGAACAAAGTAATATTAAATAAAGCGCTATAGCATCTACACCTATGTGAAAATTAACTATCAAAGAATTTAAACTAAATTCATAAGCCATGCCACCATCGTAGTTAAATAACAAAAAAACATTAAAAACTAAAATCAAAAAACTAACTAAAATAGCAAAGGACTTGCTATCTTCTTTTTGTAAAAATAAAGCTATAAAAGCCGCAAAAAATGGAAATAACATTAATAAACCGAGCATATTACACCGCCAAAGCTAAACAAAATAAACACACAAAAGCCAAAACTACAATTCTTAAAGCCAAAGAATAATCCTTACCCATACTAAGAACCCTAGCAAATGTTTTAAGGAAAAATGCAATACTATCTACCAAAGCATCTAAAATTTCTTTATCAGCTTTTCTTAAAAATTCACAAAATAAAGCATACTTACTAACAATAAATTGATGATAAAATTTTGGTATGTAGTATTCATTAAACAAAAGTTTGTAAATACTTGTTTTAGAAAGTGATGGTTTAAACCAATTTTTCCAATAAGCTATGATAGCTAAAAGCACTCCAAGTACCGCAGAAACACTTGCAAGTATCATAACTAAAGAATTTTGACCATCAATAAAAGCTAAATTTTTACTTACAAAATCCATAAAGCTATGCTCAAAAAATCCTGCTATAATAGCAAGTAAAGCCAAAGGACTCATCGCAAGCAAAGCTATTTTACTAGCTTCATGGGGATGTTCTTCATGTCTTTTTGGAGTAAAAAATACAAGCATTAAAAGTCTAAAGCTATAAAAAGCTGTCATAAAAGCTGCTATTAAAAGTACTAAAAAAATTCCATGATGATGGCTTATAAAAGAAAATCCTAAAATTAAATCTTTAGAGAAAAATCCTGCAAAAGGATAAATTCCTGCTAAAGCTAAAGAACCTATAAGCATTAAAATAGCACTAAAACGCATACTTTTATAAAGTCCACCCATTTTACTAATGTCAAGCTTATCATTCATAGCATGCATAACATTACCCGCACCTAAGAATAATAAAGATTTAAAAAATGCATGAGTTGCAAGATGAAATAAAGCTATTGCATAAGCTCCAAGACCTGCTGCTACAAACATATACCCAAGTTGAGAAAGCGTCGAATATGCAATAATTCTTTTTAAATCTTTAGCTACCATGGCCATAGAAGCAGCAAAAAGCGCTACAAAAGCTCCAAGTATAGCGATAAAATACCCTACTTCAGGAACTTGTAAATAAAGCTCCCCTGCGCGAATTACCAAATAAACTCCCGCAGTAACCATAGTAGCAGCATGGATTAGAGCTGAAACTGGCGTAGGTCCTGCCATAGCATCAGCAAGCCAAGTATGGAAAGGAAATTGTGCTGATTTACCCATAGCACCTACAAAAAGTAAAAGTGCTATTAAAATCAAAATCACATCATTTTCATGCCCTAAAGATAAAAGGGTAAAAAATTCATCATATTTTAAAGAGTTAAATTCTATATAAATTAAGAAAATTCCTAAAAGCAAAGCCAAATCTGCAATTCTATTCATGATAAATGCTTCATTAGCAGCAAAAGTGTATTTTTCATTATGATACCAAAAACCTATCAAAAGCCATGAGCAAAGTCCAACACCTTCCCAACCTATGAAAAGTCCTAAGAAATTATCACTCATAATCAAAAACATCATAGAAAAAACAAAAAGTCCCAAATAGCTAAAATAGCGATTAAACCCTTCATCATGCTCCATATAAAATATACTATATAAATGCACAAAAGTCGCTACTATACTTACCACATTCATCATAATCAAAGTAATAGAGTCTATTTTAAAACCAAAACTAACATCTACTAAAGATATCCAAGTACCAAGTTCGAAATTAAAATGTACTCCATTATTTAATAAAACAATTGAAGCAAGAGCTGAAAAAGCTATAAATAAAGAAGCTAAATAACCTAAAATAATTTTCTTAGCACTAAAAGCAAAAATACCTAAAATAACAGCTGAAGCCAAAGGAGAAAAAAGTGCAATTAAAGCTAAATTTTGCATTTTATCTCTCCTTTTTCAGCTAAAGAGCTAAGCTCTAGTGTTCCTGTTTTTCTATACCATAAAACACAAAGCGCTATCCCAACAGCTACTTCACAAGCTGCAACTCCCATTACAAATAAAGCAAAAATTTGACCTTCTATGTCTTTATGAGAAGCTCCTGCTGTAACTAAAGCCAAATTAGCAGCATTTAATAAAATTTCACTTGAAATAAAAAGCATAATTAAATTTTGGCGTTTTATGATACCTATTAGACCAATGATAAACATCAAAATAGCCACAATGTAGTATTTTTCTAACATCATTGTTCGTCCTTTTTTATATTTTTTTGAGTAAGTACTATAGCACAAATTAAAGCTATTAAAAGTAAAATTGCCATAAATTCAAAAGCAAGCATATATTTTGTAAATAGAGCAAAGCCTATTTGCTGAGTAGAATCAAGACTATAAACTTCACTAGTTTCATTTAAACCAAACTCATATCCCATAATAATACTAACTAATAAAACAGCACTAAAAATCACAGCAAAAATGAAGATTCTTTTACCTTTTAAACTTTCTTTTACTTTTATAGAAGCATCAAAAAACATCATAGCAAAACTATAAAGACCTAAAATAGCTCCACTGTAAACAATTATTTGAATTGCTCCAATAAATTCAGCATTAAGTAAAAAATAAAATCCACTTAAAAAAACCATAGCCGCAGCCAAAGAACTGATAGCATAAAGCACGCTAGTGCTTAAAACACTAATTAAAAAAAATCCCAACACCAAAACACTTAATAAACAAAAAGCTATCGTTTCAAACATTTTCTTCCTTTGGAGCATCTTGCTGTCTTTGCAAATCTATCTCATAATAATTTGGAGTTTTCTTTACTAAATCATCAGCATCTTTTCTTAAACTACCACTTCCTTCAAACACCACTTGATTTTTAAGTTCATCGATAGGAGTTAAAAAATCTTTCTTTTGACCAAAGTAAGATCTTTGCTCTGCGGCATTTTCATATTCTTTACCATGTACAATGGCAAGTTCAGGACAAACATCAGCACAAAATCCACAATAAATACAACGTCCTAAATTAATACTATAATTTTCGACCTTTTTGTGTCCATCTTCACTTAAACTCGTTTCCATTCTTATACAATTACTAATGCAAATTTTTTCACACAAGCCACAACCAATACAACATTCATTTTCACTTTCAATAAAACGCATCAAACGATGAACTGCACGATATCTATCATCTAAAGCAACTTTTTCCATAGGATATTTAATCGTTGCACTATTGTTTTTTTTAAACATTTCTCTTAATACGACAAATAAACCTACAAAAAGCTCCGTATTTAAAGAACGCTTGATTACTTGTATGAATTTTTCATAAGTATTTTGAGGATTTTTACGCTCAAAATCTACTTTAAAATAACCTTTTTTCATTGTTTTTTCCTATATCACAAGCACTAAAGCACTAATTAATAAATTTAAAACCGCTAAAGGTATTAAAATCAAATAACACATTCTCATTACTTGATCAGGACGCAGTTGCGGAAAAGCACCTCTAGCCCAAAAATACCAAAAGAACACAAAAGACACTTTCAAAAGCATCATAATAGCCCCTGGTATAATCCAAAAATCATTAAATCCACCCAAAAATAAAAGCGATATCATAATCGCTCCGGTAATCATGGCTGTATATTCTCCGATAAAAAACATACCCCATCTAAGTCCGCTATATTCAGTGCCATAACCTGAAACAAGTTCGGTTTCGTTTTCACTTAAACAAAGTGGAGTTCTATTAGTTTCTATAAAAATAGCTATCACAAATAAAATAAAAGCTAAAGGTTGTTTAAAAATAAGCCAAGAAAGTATGCCATCACTTTGATAGTTATTAATATCTACTAAAGACAAAGATCCAACAAGCATTACAACACACACCAAAGAAAGTCCTGCAACGCTCTCATAAGAGATAATAGAAACAAGTCCTCTTGCCCCGCCTAGCAGCGACCATTTATTATTACTTGCTAAACCTCCTAAAAAAATCGCATAAAAACTAACTCCACCCATACCTACAACAAAAAGCAAGGCCACATTAATATCAGCGATAATAGGACGAATCACTCTACCAAATAAAGTAAATTCAGGAAAAATAGGTATAGCTGCAATTGCTACAAAAGCACAAATTGCTGCAATCAATGGAGCAATTAAAAATACCACTTTTTGAGCATAAGTTGGCACTATATCCTCTTTAGTAAAAAGTTTAATCATATCAGCAACTACCTGAAGCAATCCAAAAGGACCTACCATATCAGGCCCTAAACGACGATGAAATAAAGCCAAAGCCTTTCTTTCAAGATAAGTTGCCAAGCCTGCTAAAGTAGCAAAAATAGCTATAACAAGCACACATTTTATAATTGTTTCTACAATAAAAAAAGTAATATCACTCATATTTTAGCTCCTGCTTTTTCAAGCCAAACTTTTACATATCGAGTATTATCAAATAAAGATTTATAATCAATCTTACTATCATAATCCCCTAAATACGCACCATTTTCTAAAGATTCATCACATTTTACACTTATAGCAATTTGAGTTTTTTCATTTTTTAAAATAACACTATCATCTTGGTTTAAATCAAATTTTTGCATTAAATCAGACGATAAAAATAAAGCTCCAACCTCATTAAAAGCTCTATTACTAAGTTTTGAAAACTGATGAATGCTATTTGCATGATATAAAGTTAAATTTCCTTCATTTTGCTCTTTAACTTCTTGAATGCTTAATGTTTTTTCAAACTCAAAATGGGAAAAATCAAGCTCATAACCTCTATGATTTACCCCACCATTATCATAATGATTTTCTAACTCATCAAAGTCAATTACCCTAAAGCCTTTATTTTGTGGTAAAAATTTAGTATAGTTGATCGTAAATTCTTCATCAAAACCTAAGGCATTTGCCAAATCATTTAAAAAATAACCTTTAAATTCTAAAGCCGCATTTGTAGGAACTAATCTTTTATCATAATTTACAAAGCTACCTTCTTGTTGATTTAAACTAGAACTTGCAAGATCAAAATGCCCATCATAAGAAAAAGTAAAATCGCCTTTTTCGTTATAACCTAATGTTTTTCCTGCTTGAAAATCTTGACTTAAATCACAAATTAAACTCACACCTAAGGTATTAGTACAAGTTGGATTTAAAAAGACTTTAAATTCAGTATATTTTTGCACCAAAGCACAAAGTTTTGCTAGCTTGGCACTTTGCTCATCATAGTAAAAATCACTTCCTATAATAAGTGTAAATTTTTGCTTTTTTACGAGTAAAGTTTCTAAAATATCCTCATCTATGCCAAGATTTTTCGCATAATTTGATCTTTGCACCTCTATGCTTTTTTTAATTTTTTTAGGCACAAGTTTTTTAACTTCTTCTATAATAGTTTCGCCGTTTTCATTTTGCTTTTCTATCTTTTCAATAACTTCTTCATTGATAGTTTCTTCTATTTCTTTTGTATCTTGATAATACGCATTTTCTAATGTGTTTTTAAAATCCTGTGGAAGCTCTTTGGCAAATTTTTGCAAGATAAATAATAAAATACTTTCATTATCTTTAATATCATGATTAATCTGCAAGAAATTTTTAGAATATTTATCCACACCTTTATCTTTTATAGGGTGAAAATATAGCCCTGCACCTTTATTCATTACCAAAGCGTTATTAACTTTATATCCTAGCGTTGGCGCATCATAGCGTAAAAATGAACCTACGATGATTAAAAAATCACTTTGAGTGATATCGTCTGTATTTGCATTATACATTGCATTTGCATTTTGATAAAAACAAGCTAGGAAATCTTGGAATTTTTTAGCTTCATGATTTATAAGATTAAGATTAAATTTTTTACTTAAATTTTGCAAGATTAAAGCTTCTTCATTAGTAATAAAACTATTAAATAAAATATTTTCTATTTCATTATTTTTTATCATATTTACTAATTTTTCAAAGGCTTTTTCATCTTTACCTTGAACTTCATTTTGGGTATTAAAACCATATCTTGCGGCTTTATTTAGCGTAGCAAAAGCAAAATCATTGCTCACTCTATAAATTTTTTCTTTTTGATTATTAATACTAGTTTGTTTAATATCATAATACATCAACTCACAATCACTTGAATGTGGATTACTAGCTGGAATTTTCTTTAACTCCCAAGCATTAGATGTATATTGAAAAGCCGAACCCACCAAAGCTCCCGTTGGACATACACTTGTACATTCTCCGCAAAAAGAACAATCAAGCATATCGCCATTACTCGGTGCAATTAAACTCTTTTGAAATTTAGTCCAAATAGCTAGCGCATCTTTACTCATACTTTCTTTAAAGCTTGCATCGGGTGTATTTGCTCCTCTTGGAGTAGTTTTTAAAGCGCTTTCTCCTATTTTATCTTTACAAACTGTAATACATCTTTCACACACGATACATAAAGCTGGATCATAATTAATCTCGCCCCATTTTTTATGCTCTTTATGGGTATCTTTAATCCAATAATTTTGCACATTTACTCTTGCTTTGTGTGTAAAGTTTTGAAGCTCGCACTCACCGGATTTATCACATACCCCACATTGTAAAGGGTGGTTGATACAATATGCTTGCATAATAGCATTGCGCTCATCCCATAAATTTGATAAATCACTTTCTACTACCATACCTTCTTTAACTTTAGTATTACAAGAATAAACCTTTTTACCATCAGCTTCTACCATACACATACGACAAGCAAGTGTTGGAGAACAACCATTTAAATAACAAATTGCGGGAATGAAAATATCATTTTTTCTTGCGACATTTAAGATATACTCACCCTCATTTGCCTCACATTCTATACCATTAATGATAACTTTCATTTTATAACCTTAACTTGAGCTTTTGAAAAAGCAAAATCAGCGCTTTCATAATCAAACAAAGCCACCGTGCCTTTTAAATCATGATTGATTTTTACTATAGTTGTAAATTCTTGAGTGTTTATTTTTAAATTAATTTTATCCCCATCCTTAACCTTAGCAATTAAAGCAAAAGAAGAAGAACAATGCAAATTTTTATCCCCTAAAGGTGCTTGCATGATGATAGTTCCATCAAAATTATCAAGTTCTAAAAGTTCACTAAAAGAATTTTGTATTGACAAATTTTCTTCATTTTCATTAGAGCAAATTAGCAAAAGATTAAATTTATGACAAAGTTTTTCTAAAAAATACTTAATATTTTCAAAGTCTTTATGTTGGTATAAATTTTCATCAAAAATAATACACTTTGCTTCTTTTAAAAACTCCAAAATCTCTAAAGCTTCTTCTTCGCCAAAGCAAGATTCAGCACTTAAATAACCCTCATCAAATTCGTTAAATTCAGTCTCCAAGCTCATCTTACAAAGTAATGCAAGCACGAAAGGTACACTCGCGATCTCACATTTATAAAAGCTTGCTTTTAAATTTTTATCTTCTATACAGGAAATATTGTAATTTTTACTTTTTTTAAGCTTAGCACAAAGTGAAGGATTTTTTAAAGAAAGCAAATCCACAAAACACAAAGCATTTAAGCCTTCTTGATATTTTGCTAATTTCATTGTCCTACCTTTTTAAAAACTATAGTCCAATCTACTTGATTAAATTTTAAAGAATTTAAAAGTTCACAATTTTGCTCTTTTATGAAAGCAAAACTTTTTTCTACATTAGAAAAATCTCCTATTTCAAACAAAACCACTAAAACTTCACCCATATAGGCATTTTGAATGATTTGTTCTAAATCCTTAAATAAATCTTGACTTTTTCTTAAATCCACGCGTCTCATCGGTCTATCTCACCTAAAACTATATTAATACTTCCTAAAATTGCCACTGCATCAGCCAAATATGATCCAACAAGCATTTCTTCTAAAAACGCACAGTGAAAAAAACTTGGGGTTCTAGCTCTTAATCTATATGGCCTACCGCTACCATCTGAGTGAATAAAAAATCCAAGCTCGCCTTTTGGGCTTTCAGTTGGCACATACACCTCTCCTTTTGGTGGTTTTAAGCCTTGGGTTACTAGGACAAAATGTTGCATAAGTGAATAATTTTGTGTCATGATTTGCTCTTTTGAAGCACTTACATACTCAGGATGATTGCATAAAATTTCAGGCGGAGTATCTTGATAAAGCTTAGCACATTGAACTAAAATTTTTAAACTTTCTCTAAATTCTTGCATATAAACCTTATATCTTGCATAAGAATCACCCATTTTGGCCACAGGCACGCCAAAATCTACCTCATCATAAAGCAAATAAGGCTCTTCTTTTCTAACATCATAAGCAATACCACTTCCTCTTAGCATAACCCCACTACAACCCCAACTTAGCGCTTGTTTTTTGCTTACAACTCCTACATTTTCAGTTCTTGCGCGCCAAATTCTATTATCATCAAGCAAAGCTTCATAATCTTTTATATCATTTGGAAATTTATTACAAAATACCAAAAGTTCACCTAAAAAACCTTCAGGTAAATCAAGCATTACCCCGCCTATTCTCATAGATGAATGCGTAAGTCTTGCCCCGCAATATTTTTCTATTAGATCAAGCACATACTCACGCTCTCTAAAGCAGTATAAAAATACTGTCATCGCACCAATATCAAGCGCATGTGTAGCAAGCCATAACAAATGCGAAGCAATACGGTTTAACTCAAGTAAAATCATCCTTATCACACTTGCTCTGCGTGGAATTTCCAAACCACAAAGTTTTTCCACAGCAGCTACATAGGCATAATTATTTGCACTAGCTGCGATATAATCCATTCTATCAGTAGTTGGGATAAACTCTTGATAGATCATATTTTCAGCCATTTTTTCCATACCACGATGCATATAACCTATACAAGGAGCAGCCTTGGTGATTTCTTCTCCATCAAGCTCTAAAATAAGGCGTAAATTTCCATGAGCACTTGGATGTTGAGGGCCAAGATTTACTATCATGGTGCCATCTTCTCGCTCAAAGCTTATATTTTCATAATAAGGTTTTAATTTAGTAGAAATTTGCATTTTATCTTCTCTTATCTAAAATTTTTACTTGCGTTCTTTTGGCTTTTTTAACAAAAGGCACACCACCTTCTTCTTGATATTCTTGTAGGTATTTATCCTCTCTTGGAGCTTCGCCTTTACCAACCTCATGATAAATTCTACTAAAATTTAGCGTGTCTTTTTCATCTACAAAACCTGGATCTCTATTTTCTTCACCTACAACCTCGCGGTATTCTTTTCCAAAAATTTTATCTATCTCATACCACTTAGCAAATTCATCACCATGCAAAGGATAGCTTTTTAAAAAAGGATGTCCATACCAATCATCAGGCATTAAAAGTCTTTTTAAATTTGGATGATTGATGATGAAAATTCCAAACATATCATATATTTCTCTCTCACACCAATTAGCACCTTTAAAAACGCTCATAACACTTTGAAGCCTTTCTTTTAAACCAACGAAAGTTTTTATTCTCACTCTTAAATTTTTCTCCATATTTAAAAGCTGATAATATACTTCAAAACCCTGTTTTTGAGCGACAAAATCAATCGCACTTGCGTCAGTAAAACAACTATAACCTAAATTCTTAAGCTTATCAAGAATAGCAACATTATCATCTTTGTTTATCTCAATCACCCAAAAATCAAGCTCTATAAAAGAATTTTTTAACTCAAATTCTTGGCTTAAAATTTGATGATCACTCTCAAAAATACTGCTTTCTATGCTTAGTTTTTTAGTTGCAGGTGCATGGTAAAATCTATCCTCATAATAATTTTTTAACTGAGCATTTTTCTTATCGCTATATTTTCTCATCATATAAGCCTTTTTGGAGCTATTTTTCTGCTTGCTTTTTCTTTACGAATTCTTTTTTGCAAAATCATCAAAGCAAATTGAAAAGTTTCAGGACGCGGGGCACAGCCTGGCACATAAATATCAACAGGAATAATCCTATCCACTCCTTGGACAGTAGAATAGGTATTAAACATACCGCCGGTATTTGCACAAGAACCCATAGAAATAACCCATTTAGGATCAGGCATTTGATCATAAAGTCTTCTTGTAAATTCAGCATGTTTTTTACTTAAGGTACCCGCTATAATCATTACTTCAGATTGTCTTGGACTTGCTCTAAAAATTGTTCCAAATCTATCAAAATCATATCTTGCACCACCTGCTGCCATCATTTCAATAGCACAACAGGCAAGTCCATAAGATAGTGCCCATAAAGAATTACTTCTACCCCATTGCACTAACTTATCAACCGTAGTTAAAACAACTGGCGCATTACTCATTTTTTGATACTCTGCCATGCAAATGCTCCTTTTTTATAAGCATATAAAAAGCCTACTGCAAGTAATAAAATAAAAACAAACACTTCCACTAAGGCGAATAAAGATAAGCCATATTTTGAAAGTTCTGCGGTTAAATCTTTAAAAATCACCGCCCAAGGAAATAAAAACACCACTTCAATATCAAGCAAAATAAAAATCAATGCAAAAACAAAAAATTGAGAATTGATTTTATTTGCTTGTTTAGAAGCCATAGGCCCACACTCATAAATTCCTAGTCCAAGTTTTTTTCTATTATGAGAGGCTAGCTTAGAACCTATTTTAGAAGAAATATACACCAAAGTAAAAAATATAACACTTGCAATAACAAGCATTGCAAAGATGCCAAAGTATTGATGCTCTATAGTTGCGTGCGTCATAATAAACCTTTTATTTAAGCATAATTAAATTTATTTTACTTCAATTTAGCTATATAAAAACTTATTATCAAAAAAATAAATTTTTATGTATTTCAAAATGAAACAGTTTTTATCTTTATTATAAATACATTTTTTTATGGCAAATATTTTGTAAGATTTTTTCCTGATGAGAAATAAAAATATAAGTAATATCGTATTTTTTTTGAAAAGCATATAAATAATTTAGAATTTTACAAGTAGTTGGTATATCAAGTGCTGCTGTGATTTCATCTAAAATAAGCAATTTTGGTTTTAAAAGCAAAGCTCTAATCAAACCTAATCTTTGGCTTTGACCGCCACTTAATTTAGAAGGTTTTAAATTTAAAATATCTTTTTCAAGCTCAAAAGCATCAAAAAGTTTAAAAAGCTCTCCAAAATCGGGCTTAAGTTTAAAATTTTCATATACATCAAGTAAAAGTCTTTTAGTGCTTTTGTAAGGATTTAAGGCTAGCTTTTGATCTTGGAAAATATATTGAATTTTTTGGCGTAATTTTCTTTGAGCGTTAAAATCTAAATTTAATATATTTTCATTTTCAAACAAAACTTCTCCAGTATTTGCACATTCAAGCATACAAAGAATTTTAGCTAAAGTGCTTTTACCACTACCACTTTCCCCACAAAGCAATAAATTTTCATTTTGATTTAGAGAAAAACTCACATCTTTAAAAACAAAAATTTCCTCTTCCTTTAAATACCAATGTTTTTTAAATTTATAAGATTTGCTTAAATTTTTAACTTCTAAAAACATTCTCATTCTCAAAATAATTTAACAATTCTTTAGCAAAAACACCTTTTGGATTGCTTAAAAACTCTTTCACGGGCATTTGATAAATCAAAGTTTTATCTTCTATGATAGCCACCTCATCACAAAGCTCTTTAGCTAAATTTATATCATGAGTAATGAAAATGAGATTTTTAAATTGTGCTTTTAACTCTTTTAAAATAGCGATGATTTTTTCTTCATTAGCTCTATCAAGTGAGCTTGTAATCTCATCACACAATAAATACTTAGCCTCGCTTAGTAAAGCTAGAGCTATTTGAATGCGTCTTGCCATACCACCACTTAGCTGATATATAAAAGAATGCCATAAAAGATCATGATTTTTAAGCCCTAAACACTCAAAATAACAAAAGGCCTTTTCTTTAATCTCTTTTGTGCTTAAATTAGTATGAGTTTTTAAAACTATATTAAAATAACTCCCTATATCAACAAGAGGATAAAAACTCCCATAAACATCTTGAAAAAGTAAATTTACCTTAGTTCTTAAAATATTTAGCTCTTTTTCTTTTAAAATTAAAATATCTTTTTGATCTATCCTAAATTTTTGTGCATTAAGCTTATAGTGTTTATCAAAAAGCTTAATCATGCTTTTTAAAAGCAAGCTTTTTCCCACTCCACTTTTACCCATGATAGCCAAAGCTTTACCATCTTCTAAATTAAGATTTATATCTTTTAATAAGATCTTATCTTTAAAGCTAAGATTTAAATTTGCAATTTCTATCATGCTTTAATCTCTTCTTGTAAGTCATTACCCAAAGCAAGCAAAGGTAGGATAAGCATAAGTATAAAGGCTACTGGAAAAACTATCATCCACCAAAATCCTAAAAACACAGCCTTACTTGCTTCATTTAACATATTTCCTAAACTTGGAGTCCAAAGCTCTACGCCCAAACCAAAAAAGCTTAAAGTAGCTTCACTTGTAATAGCATGAGCAATATTTAAAACAAAAAGCACAAAAAGCAAATTCCAACAAGCAGGCAAAAGTTCGCTAAATAAAGCTTTCATCTTACTAGAGCCTAGAATGATAGCATTTTGATAAAACTCAAGTTTTTGAAATTTATTAAGCTGAGTATCAAGTACTTTTGCCACAAAAGCAAAATGCCCCAAAGCGATGATAAAAATCATACTCCACAAAGATCCTGCCAAAAAACTTTGAAAAAACATAATCACAAGTAAAGAAGGTAAAGCCAAAAGCATATCAAGCACTCTAGCAAAAAAAGCATAAGCAAAAAATCTTGTTAAAAACACATAAACACAAGCAAAAAGCACGCTAAAAAATGCCGCCATTACCCCTACAAATAAAGAAATACGCAAGGCATATAAAATACGCGTAAAAACATCTCTACCAAGCAAATCTGTGCCAAAAATATGACTTAAATTTGGGGCTATTTTAGCCTTGCTTAAATCCACTAAACTAGGATCATAAGAACTTATTAAAGGTACAAAAAGCGCTAAAATAAAACTTAGTAAAATCATCATCACATAAAACTTACGCATTAGCAAACCTTGGATTAATCATCTTGCAAATTATCTCTACGATCAAATTTACAAGCACTACCACTAAAATGCTAAAAATTACCACAGCTAGCACCACAGGATAGTCTTTAAACAATATACTTTTAATCACTAAATTTCCAACACCCTCATAAGAAAACACACTTTCTACTATATAAGTTCCCATTAAAAAACTCACAAAGGAAGCACCAAAATACGCGAGTATAGAAGCAAAAGCATCTTTTAATACAAAATGCAAATAAATTCTTTTTTTACTAAGTCCTCTTGCGAAAGCACTTTCTATAAAGCCCTGATTTAAACTATCAATCAAACTTGTCCTTATAAAACGCACAAAAACAGCTAAATGTGAAAGCACTAAAGCACATACTGGTAAAAACAAATGCCACAAACGATTAAAAACATCATCTTCAAAGCCAATATCAGCAATAGCCGAACTTGGAAAAAGCTTAAAAAATACAGCAAAAACTAAAATAAGCATTAGCGATAAAGAAAAAGCAGGCAATGCAAAAAAACTCATCGTTGAAAAGGTAATAATTTTATCCAAAAAACTATCTTTATAAAGAACGCAAAAAAGTGCCAAAACCAAAGACAACACAAAAAGTATAAAAAAAGCCAAACTTCCTAGTATGATGGTATAGGGAAGTTTTTCTTTTAAAATTTCATTAACCTTTTCTCCGCTGATTAAAGAGTAGGAAAAGTCGCCTTTCATGGCATTAAAAAGCCAATTTTCATACTGCTCTAATAAAGGCTTGTCTAAATTTAAATTATGCTCAATTTCTTCTTTTATTTTAAGGCTAGTTCCTTGAGGCACACTAGCAAAAACCACACTTCCTTTAGCATAATAAATCATCGCAAAACATAAAAAACTTGCAAAAATCATCAAAAAAAACGCCCATAAAAGGCGTTTAAAAATGAGTTTTAGCACTAATTTTTGCTCCACTCATAAGCATTCCAAGTAAAACCTACCCCATGATGACCTAAAATATGAGGTTTTATACCTTGGATATTTTTAGCAAAAACTAAAGGATAATCAATATAAGCTATAAATAAAAATGCAGGATCTTTATATAAAGCGTCAATAAATTCTTTATAGTATTTTTTTCTTTCATTTACATCAAGCGAATTTCTAGCTTTTATCAGAGCTTCATCAACTTTAGCATTTTGATAATGACCAAAATTCCATCCACTAGAGTTTAAAGCACTATCTTGAGAGCTTTCAAAAACTCTAAAGGTATGAAAATCAGGATCATAAGGACTACCCCAACCAACCAAAAAGCTGTCAATCTTAGTATAGTCAAAACTTCCACTCGGCTTAGCAACTGCCTTTGCCTTAATACCAAGCTTTAAAAACTCACTTTGTAAGATATTTACCAAAGCTATTCTTAGTGGATCTTCACTCATAGCATACATTTCAAAGCTAAATTCTTTGCCATTTTTTTCTAAAATTCCATTTTTGTTTTTCACAAAGCCTGCTTTTGCTAAAAGCTCATTTGCTTTTTTTACATCATAAGTATAAGTTGCAAATTCTTTAGGATTTGCCCATGATTTTTCCAAAGGATGATTTGCTACTTTTCCAAAAGAATGCAAAAGAGAATCCACAATAGCTTTCTTATCGATAGCATAATTTAGTGCTAAACGCACATTTTGATCTTTTAAAAACTCATGATTAAAATTAAACATCAAAGCACGATAATCAGCTGAAGGTTCTATAAGCATTTTAAAGTTTTTATCATTTGCAAAATTTGAAGCTAGAGCAAAATCAACTAAAGCTACATCAATAGAACCATTTTTAAGCTCAATAGCACTAATACTTGGATCTTTAATATGTTTTAGTATGAGTTTTGGTGTTTTTACCTTAGCTAAATGATAATTTTCATTTGCTTCTAAGATCATGTATTGACCTTTTTTCCATTGTTTTAGCTTATATGGTCCTGTTCCTATAGGCATTTGATTAAATTTAGTAGTATTTAAATTTTCTTTTTCAAGTAAATGTTTTGGTAAAATTCCCACACTCAAAGCGTCTAAAAATGCAGGAAAAGGCTTTGAAAGTGTGATAATCAAATGATAATCATCAATGATTTTTACTTCTTTAACTGCGTCAAAATTTACCTTTGAGGGTGAATTTAACTTCTCATCTTTTAAAGCATTTATACTAAATTCCACATCTTTGGCACTAAATTTAGTCCCATCATGCCACAATATATCATCTCTTAAAGTAAATTCATAAACAAGCCCATCTTTACTAACTTTCCAAGATCTAGCAAGATCAGGCGCTAAGCTCATATTTTCATCAAAGCGTGTAAGTCCTGAAAACACAAGAGCAATTGCCACATCATGATCTTCACTAAAAAGCGGATTTATACGCTCTGGCTCATTTTCCACTGCTATAACGATCGTATCTTTTGGCGTAATAGCAAAAAGATTTAAAGCACAAAAAAACATTAAAAAAAATCTCAACATAAAAGGCCTTTCTTATAAGAATAAAGTGTAATTATAACGCTTTTTAATCATAAGCTTTGGTAAAAATTTCATTTTTATCATCAAATAAAAGTTGCAAATACCTCTCATATTGCTTTAGTATATCTACGATGATTTCTTGCTCATTTAAATACTCTATATTATAACCATTACGCGAATCAGCAAAGAAAGTTTGTGGCTCAAAGATAAATTCTTTAGAATAAGTTGGCATAAATTTATCATCAATTATGCTTTGGCTTGCTTGTTTTTTTACTACTTGCACTCCATAGATAAAATCTTTTGCAAATTCTTTTTTTATAATCAAACTTATACTTGATTTTTCTTGAACGATCTGTGTTTTCAAGCCGTAGTTTTTTAGACTTTGGCTGAGTGATTCCATAGCATTTTTAACTTTGGTATTTAAGAAATTTTGTATGTCTTGTTCTTTGCTTTGTTTTAAAATTCTAGCAAGTCTTTCTTGCCAAAATTCTCCTGTAAAATACACACTACTTTGACTAAGCTTAGTTAAAGAGTAATTCACATCTACAATTAAGCCTTTAAGCAATGAAAAACACATCAAACAAAGCAAAAATGCAAAAGGTAAAGCCACTATCATAGTGATACTTAAAATCGCCCCCAAGCCACCTGAATACAGCAAAGAAGTAGCTAAAAGCGCAAGCACAAAACCCCAAAGGATATTTTGCCATTTGTATGGCTCATGAGCGCCACCACTACTTAAAGAATTTAACACAAATATCCCACTATCTGCTGAAGTGATGAAAAACAAAGCTAAAACCAAAAGCGCAAGCAAAGAACTAAAATAAGAAAAAGAAAAATTTTGTAAAAAATAAAAAAGCAAACTTTCAGGTGCTGAAGTAAAAGGACTTAAAATATCATTGAAATTTAAAGCACTATTGCCAAAAATGCTAAACCAAAGTATATTAAAACTAGTAGGCACTACAAGCACGCCAAAAATAAATTCCCTTATCGTTCTACCACGAGAAATCTTAGCAATGAAAAAGCCCACAAAAGGTGCCCAACTAAGCCACCAAGCCCAATAATAAATAGTCCAATTATTAAACCATTCTATATGTTCTTTTTCATAATAATAAGTCTTAAAGCTCAAAGAAATTAAATTTTGCAAATAATTTCCAATATTAGAGCTAAATTGTGAAAGAATTTGGATGGTATTTGTTGAAAAAAGCACAAAAAGCATTAAACACACTGCAAAAACTAAATTTGCTTCACTTAAAATTTTTAAACCCTTTGTTAAGCCACTAATCGATGAGAGTGTGGCCAAAGAAATAATGATGATTATAATCACGCTTTGTTCCAAAAAGCTTTGTCCGTTTAAAATACCCAAATTTGAAAAGCCCGCATTTAGTTGAGATGCACTATAGCCAAGTGTGGTACTAATGCCAAAAACCGTGACAATTAAAGCAAGCATATCGACTAAATTTCCCCAAAAACCATAAATTTTATCTTTAAGCAAAGGGTAAAAAGCACTACGCAAACTAAGAGGCATTTTATATCTAAAACCAAAATACGCCATAGCCAAAGCACACACCCCATAAATAGCCCATGGGTGAATTCCCCAGTGAAAGATAGTATGTAGCATAGCTTCTTCATCGCTTGTTTGCAAGGCTTTTTTATGTATGAGAGGTTCAGCCACACCAAAATACATAAGCCCCACGCCCATACCCGTAGCAAAAAGCATAGCAAGCCAAGAAGTAAATTTAAAATGAGGTTTTTCATCATCATCGCCGAGTTTAATATCGCCAAATTTTGAAAGTGCAAGTGCGAGCATAAAACACACAAAAAAGCTCACACTTAATATATAAAACCATGAAAAATTTGCAAAAATTCCACTTTTTATATGATTGATAAAATCATTTGTAAGTTTAGGCAAGAAAATACAACTAAGGCTTAAAACAACTATAATACTAATACTTGGTAAAAATACTGCCTTTTTAAAACTTGTTTTTAACATGATTTTCCTTTTTATAGTTTTAAAATTTAAGTTAATACCTTTTTTACTATGTCAAAAAATATCTTAAATATAACTAAAATCAATAAAATAGCAAAGGTTGATAAAAATATAATTTAATTAATGTTTTAAAAACCAAGAAGTTAATTTTTGATTTGAAGGTGATTTTAGAATTTACACTAAGTGCAAATTCTAAATAAATCAATAAAGTATAATATGAACCTTTTGAGATCCATGAACTCCAAAAACAGTGATAAGTTCAATATCTGCAGTTCTTGATGGCCCTGCTATAAACAAAATATTGCTAGGTAAAATTTTATTTTCTTCTTTTACTAAATTCAATGCTTGACTAATGCTTTTTACAATATTTTCTTTTTTTAATAAAACAATACAAAGCATAGGAGCCAAAGAAAGCATTCTTGGTTGAGTTTTATCAGACAAAACTAAAGCAACGCCATGTGAGCTTACTCCAACTCTTGCTTGGATGATAGAAAAATCACTATGAAAAACTTCTTTTCGTATTTTTTCAATCTCTTGATTAAAACAAGTCTTTTTTTCGGCTTCAATTTTATTTATATCTAAATTTAAATTATCAGGATAAATAAGACTTTTATAGCCATAACTTTTAACAATTTGATTGATTTTTTCTTCTAATTCTTCTAACGAGCTTTCTTCTACTATGTATTTATTTGCACTCATTTTTTCTTTTAACTCACTATACATATCATCACTTGTTTTGATATGCTCTATAGGATCCATAGTCGGAATTTTTTCAAAAGATAAATGTGTATTTTTAATCTTATCCAAAATAGCTTTTTTGCTTTGTGAAGAAATTTCATTTATTCTACTCACACTTTACTCCTTGCATATTTTCAAGTTCTTTATAAAGATCAAGTTTTATTTGTGGAAATTCCTTATAAGCACTCCATTTTTTAACTACTGGTAAAGAATTTTTTCCTTTTTGCAAAAGCCAATTAAAATTATGTAAATTTGCTAAAGTATTTTTCCAAATAATAGGAGTTGTAGCTACTTTTTCAAAAATCTTAAATGCCATAGCTTCAGCAGTATTTGGAGTGATATTATCAAAACTTCCTTGACCTACTTTTGCTGCTCTTAATTTGCGTATTAAATCCGCAAGAGGAATTCTTACCGGACAAACTTCAGAACATCTTCCACAAAGCGAGCAAAAAGTAAGAATATCACCATTTTCTTGCATACCAAAAAGATTAGGACTTATGACTTCTCCAATCGGCCCTGGATATACACTTTGATAAGTATGGCCGCCTATTTTATCATACACAGGACAAAAATTCATACAAGCCCCACATCTTATACAACGCAAAGCTTCATAATAATCTTCATCATTTAGCATTTTGCTTCTATTATGATCAAAAAGAATAATATGCACTTCTTTTGGGCCATCTAAATCTCCATTTTTTCTAGGTCCTGTAATGATATTGTTATAAGTTGGTATAAATTGACCCGTAGCTGATGGAGTAAGCAAAGACACCATAGTGGCAGCATCTTCAAAGCTTTCCATAACTTTTTCTATACCACAAAGTGCTACATGTATATCACTTGCTGTGGTACACATCCTACCATTTCCCTCATTTTCTATAAGCCAAAAAGCGCCTTCTTTAGACATAGCAAAATTTACTCCGCTAAGTCCCATTTTAAGCCCTTCAAATTCATCTCTTAAATGCTTTCTTGCAATAGAATTTAGCTTTTCTGGCTCACTTTCTAAATTAGAGCCTAATTTTTCTTGAAAAATTTTACCAATTTCATAGCGGTTCTTATGTACCGCTGGAACTACAATATGCACGGGAGTTTCATCATTTAACTGCAATATAAGTTCGCCTAAATCTGTTTCTATGGCTTTTAAGCCTTTGGATTCTAGGTAGTGGTTTAAACCTATTTCTTCACTAGCCATAGATTTGCCTTTTAGAATTTTACCGATGTTTTTTTCTATCATTAATTCATATATAATCTCACAGGCATCCTCATCAGAACTCGCCCAATGGACATTTATGCCATTTTTAGTGGCATTTTGTTCAAATTCTAAAAGCCTATCGTGTAAAGTTGATAAAGCATTGTTTTTAGCTTGCTTAGCTTTAGATCTTAGTCCTTGCCAATCATTAAATTTCTCATCTATAACTTTTAAACGATTTTTTTGCAAAGTATGCATAGCAGATCTTAAATTCTCTCGCATTTGCTTATCATGAATTTTCACATCCACAATTTGTTCATGTGTCATTTTCATATCGCAACTCCTTCAAGACGCTTGTTTAAAAAATCATACAAATGAATTCCTTTTATATCAAGCCCCATTTTACTCATCGTGCCTGCAATATTCATCAAACACCCGCCATCAGAACTTAATACATATTTTACGCCTGTATTTTGAATATCTTTGATTTTTTCTTGTGCCATAGAGTTTGAAATTTGAGGCTCTTTCACAGAAAAAGTTCCTCCAAAACCACAGCATTCTTCTTCAAATTCTAGAGGAATTAATTCCACATTTTTGAGTTTTTTTAGCAGATTTTTGCTCGCTTGTATGCTTTTTTGAATTCTTAATGCATGGCAGTTAGAGTGCCAAGTCACTTTTATAGGCTCGCCTTTGTCTTCATAATCAACCTTTAAAACCTCATCTAAATACTGGCTAAGATCAATCACTCTAGAGCTAAATTCCTTTACCAAGTTAAAATGCTCATCATCTTTGAAAAGCTCTAAATAATCATGACTCATCATCCCCGCACAAGAACCGCTTGGCACTACTATAGGATAATCTTGAGTAAAAAGTTTTATATTATGCAAAGCTATATTTTTACTTTCTTTAAAATACCCTGAATTAAATGAGGGTTGAGAGCAGCAAGTTTGCTGCTTTTTAAATAAAACTTCAACTCCCTCTCTTCTTAAAAGTCTAACCGCGTTTAAAACACTTTCTTGTATTATCGCACTACCCAAACAAGTAGCAAATAAATACACTTTTTTCATCATCAATCCTTATTTTAAAAGCACTGCTTCAGGGATGATCCCGTGGAAGAAAAATGCTATAACAAAAGTCCAAATTCCTATTAGAATTATAAAACCTATTGAGTATTTTAAAGTAAATCTAAACAATTCAGATTCTTTTCCTACAAGTCCAACTGCTGCGCAAGCTATCGCTATACTTTGAGGAGATATCATTTTACCCACAACCCCACCAACAGAATTTGCTGCTAAAAATAAAGTTTCTGAAATTCCTAACTTTTGAGCACTAACTTGCTGTAATGTCCCAAAAAGCAAATTTGAACTAGTATCAGAACCTGTTAAAAACACACCTATCCATCCTATGATAGGAGAAAAAAATGCATAAGCATCGCCTGTATTTGAAAAAGCAAGTCCTAAAGTGGTGCTCATACCGCTATTTTTAGCTATAAAGGCAAAAGCAACTACTAAGCCTATAGTTAAGCATGGAGTGGCCATTTCTTTTAAAGTTTCCCAAAAACACTCGGTAGCTTCGTTGATTTTTATTTTCAACACAACAATGCTCATTAAAGCAGCCACTAAAATAGCAGTTCCTGCTTGTGCTACTAAATCTATAGTATGTGATGGAATCATTGTTTTTGTGATTTGTGGATTAACTATATCAGGACTTATGATAGCTCCTAAGGCTTCATTAAATTTCAAAGTAAATTGCATAAAATTTAATATTCCATCTTTAGCAAATAAAGCCTTAAACCAAGGTTGCGTCCATATAATAATACAAATAATCAAAAGTATAAAAGGAATCCAAGCTAAAAATACTTTTTTAAATTCTAGCTTTTGTGAGTTTTCAAAGTCTTTTACATCATCTAATCTAAAAATATTTTTTGGCTTCCAAAATTTTAAAAATATCGTAGTAACAGACAAAGAAACAACCGCTGAAATAATATCTGGAAGTTCTGCACCTAAATGATTTGAACTCCAAAATTGTGTAGCAGTAAAAGAAACGGCTGCGACAAAAATAGCAGGAAAGGTTTCTTTAACCCCTTTTAAACCATCCATTAAAAATACTATAAAAAATGGTATAGTCAAGCTAAGAGGCACAAGCATCCTACCTACCATAGCTGAAACACCGTGCTGTTCTATACCTGCTAGATTACTCATCGCTATAATAGGAATCCCAACTGCTCCAAAAGCTACCGGAGCGGTATTGGCTATGAGACAAAGTCCTGCAGCGTATAATGGTCTAAGCCCAAGTCCTACAAGTAATGCAGCGGTGATAGCCACTGGCCCTCCAAAGCCTATAGCACCTTCTAAAAAAGAACCAAAACAAAATCCAATCAAAATCACTTGAATTCTATGATCTGGAGTGATACTCATAACACTTTGTTTTATCACTTCAAACGAGCCTGATTTGATAGAAAGTTTATATAAAAATATGGCCGCGATGATGATCCAAGCTATAGGCCAAATACCATTTGCAAAACCTTGTATAAAGCTAGCACCTAATAAAGAAAACGGCATATCATAAGCAAACAATGCCACAACACTTGATAAAATAAGAGTTAAAAAGCCTGCTTGATAGCCTTTGAGTTTGAAAACTACAAGAGAAAGCAAAAAGCACAAAATAGGCAAAAAAGCCACCAAAGCACTTAAAAGTATGTTGTCAAATGGATTATATATTTGTTGCCACATATTTTTCCTTTTGATAAAAATTTCCAATATCTAGCTTAACAAATATTTTTATTTTTGTGTATTTTTGTTAGAAAAAATTAACTATATGAGTATAAGAGTAACATTTCGTATAAAAATTCTCTTTTAATAAAAACAAAAATTTACACTTTACAAATAAAATATAAAGTATTGTTTATATTTGAAACAAAATATAAATATAATAAAAATATTTATATCAAAAGTATTTTTAAATCAAATTTTTCATCACACTTTAAAGCTAAAAGCATGATTTTGCTTTTAGCTTGGTACTATGGAGTTTTTGCGTGCGGTTTTTTGGAGTGAGAATATCACTAAAGCTACAAGTATAAAATACACCACCGATAAACTAAGCAGTAAAGGATAAGTGGCGTTGCTGTCTTTTTCTAAAAAGCTTCCAAGCACAGGAAGCATTAAACTAGGTTTTGCAAGTAGCGTAAAAATACAAACTATATAAGAAACACTTACAAAAAGAAATCTTTCAGGCTTACTATCAAAAACCATTATAAATACAAAAGTACATACAAATAGCATTATAATCATAAAATGAGCAATAATCGACATAGGAAATTCTACGCAATAAACCACCCCTACAAATAAAGGCAAAAGCAAGAACCATAAGTATTGTTTATTCAACAAAGCAACAAAAGTCACTAACAATACAAAACCGAGAGAAAAATAAATCTCAGTTTTAGATAATAAATTATCCAAGTTTTTAAATTCTTGCTCTATATTCAAGGATAAAAAATTATAAGTCGTTTTATTGTGTTCTTTAAAGATATAACTTTCGTTAGTATCTACTTGAACGATGTGGTATTTTGCATGATTTTCTATGCTAGGTTGTTTAAATTTATCAAGTACAAAAGAAAAAACGCTAAAAAGCATGATGATGATAAGTAGATTATGAAACACCTTTAGCAAGTCTGTATGATGATCACAAAGTTTACGGTAGAAAAAGAGTTGCCATTTATCTACTATATCTTTAAGAGTCTTGCCTTTTTTATTTTTTAGTTCTATCTCTTTACAATAAAGCTCATATTTATGAAAATTTGAAGCATCTAAAAAATTGTTATCTTTTATCAAAGCACTTTTAAAGTTCCTGAAAGAATCTCTAAAATCATTTGCAATTTCATAATTATACTTACCTTTTCCTTGTGAAGATAATAGTTTTATTTTTTCATCTACTCTAGCATAATCAAAATTTAAATTCGAATTTATAACATTTATATTACTCTTAAATAAAGCTTGAGAAAAATTTGGAGCTTTATCAAATGTAACTCCATAAAAACAAGCTGTCTTTTCAAACTCACACTCGTGAAAGTCAACTTCCTTTTTAAACCATGAATTATTAAAATACACGCTTTCTTTAAATGTGCAAGTATTGAAAGCAACTTCATTGAAGGTATAATCCTTCAAATTTATATCTTGCAAAAAAATACATCTTTCAAAATCCACGCTCTTTACAAAAAGTTCTTTTGGTATATATAATTTTCCAAAAGCAATATCTTTAAAATTTATATTTTGTGTGAGTGTAAAATTATTTATAGATAAACTTATTTCTTTTAAGGTTGATCTTTTGATTAATAAATTTTCAAAGTGTGCATACGATAACATCATATTATTATCAAAATTAGAATTTTTAATTATAACTTCTTTGCCTTTAGATTGTCCAAAATCAACTTCACCCAATGCCTTGCTATCAATAAATTCCATTTTATCAAAATCTTTTACACCAAGTGTTATTTTATTTTCAAATTTAGCATCAAAAATATGGATATTTTTTTCAACTTCTATCTCTAAAAAAGCAACTTCTTCATGGAATATTATTTTTTTAGCTATAGTAAAGCTGTTTAAATGAGCTTTGTTGATTTCAAATACTTTCCAAAAAACAAGATTAACTAAATTTATATAATCTTTAACTTTAATATTATTGAAATCCACCTTATCAAAAAATTCTGTCTCTGCAAAATCAACTTGCCCTATAAATTCTGAATTGACAAAATGCACTATTTTATTAAATTTAGTTCTATAAAAATTTACTTGTCCTTTGCTAGATATCTGATCTAAAAAAAAATTATCCTCAAAAACACATTGCATTAAGATAAAATAATCAAAAGACGCCTCTTTTATTTGAACTACGTCTGTAAAATGAACATTAAAAAAATTAAAATTTAAATATACATTTTCTATATACAATATATTTATAAATTTGCTATCTGATATATCAAGCTCTTTAATACCTTTTTCTTGTAAAATTTTAAAATCTATTGTTTCTATGATTGTATCGCCAAATATGGATATTCTATCTTTTTCTATTAATTTTTGTGCATTTTTTGCAAGAATTCCATATTGCGCTAATGTTTGATCAAATTCATTCATTACTTACCCTCGATTGTTTTTATTTCTTCTTCGTTTAGGTTGTAAAGTTTATAAACGATAGAGTTTATTTTGGTTTCTTGGGTTTTGGTGTCTGCTTTTTTGTCTTGTTCTTTAGCTTTTAAAATCTCATCGACTAAGCTTATAAGCTTGTTTGCTAGTTTTTCATTTTTAGAATTTATTTTTGGTATACAAAATTTTTCTATATAAGCAGGTTTAATCCTATAAAATCCACCTCTCATCACAACGCTAGTTTTTTGCAAAAACCACCAAGTTAATGATGAATTTAAAATAGCTATTAAATACTTATAATCTAAATTTTTATATTCTTCATTTTTAACATAACCATAAATAGTTGTAGTGAAATAAAATTTTCCAAGATCATCAAAAGCAAAATGAGTATTATTACAAATATCTGGACAAAGTAATTTTTCTTTATCGAATAATGTTTGATTTTTTGGATAAATATATCTCCACCATAAATCATCATTAGATAATCTTCCGTTTTCTCTTGCTCTTAAAACATTTTCACACTCTTTTAAATAACTCCAAGCTTTTGGAAATTTAGCTTTTAATTCCTTTTCATCATAAAGAGACATTTTTGCTTTAGTATTTACATCATCTTGTTTATAATAAGGAAACAAAACCATTGAATTTGAAACAGGTTTTTCATATCTATGAAAATTATCACCCATTAAAAGTGGTTTTAAAATTTCTTTTTCTATCTCCACTTCCTTATTAAGCTCTTTAGAATATCCTTTAACTAGATTTTTATTTTCTTTGCAATCTTTTAAAAAATAAACACTATCTTTACTTGTAGCTAAACCTTGAAAAATTTTAGAAAAAATATTTTTCACCATTATATGTTGATTAATTTTTGAGAAAATTTCTTGATTTAAATTTTCTTCAAAACTCCAAAATGATGAAGATAGTTTTTTATTGTCTATAATTTTAAAATCTTCTTCTTGTAAATTAAAAATAAAATTTGACATTTCTTCTTTTGAGTTGATATTTTTATCCGTTTGAATAAATTTCAAATGCGAAGAATTATTCTCAAACCATTGCAAAGCCGTATATGTTGAAGCATCAAAAACCTGAAATTCCCCAAAAGATATAATCTTGCTAATCTTATCTTTTACAAATTCTCTTAAATTTAACCCAAAATCAGCATTAATCCATTTATGAGGCATTATAAAAGCAATTGTTCCTTTATTTTTTATAAGCTTAAAACATTGCTCTACAAACAAAATGTATATATCATAATTTTTACTTGCCACTTTAAAATGTTTTTTATAATACTGCGATAAATTTTTATCTAACCCTTGTATTCTTATATAAGGTGGGTTACCGATGATGAGATCAAACCCTTGAAAGCTCCCGCCCTCATCAAGCACTTCGCTAAATTCAAAACGCCATTCAAAAGGATTTGCACTTTCTAAGTCAAATATACTCTCATAAAGCTTTTTAAGCTTTTTAAATTCTTTCTTAGCTGCACTTTCATCAAAGTCAAATTCAAACATATTTTTAGAGAAAAATGCTCTAAAATTCTCATCTTTTTCATCTTGTGCTAAAAAATCGCCGTATTTTTTAGAGTATTCATTAGCGCCGTTGGTAAGTTGCTTGATCTCTTTGGCAAATTTGTCTTTTAAACAGAAATTTTTAAAAGACTCTTTGAGGTTTTTGATCTCTTTTGCGATGAGAGTTTTGTCGGTGTAAAAGCCTTCTTTGTAGTCTTTGACTATGCGTTTGTATTTATCCATGCGTTCTTTGATGTTTGGGTAGTGAGAAAGGCTTTTGTGAATTTCAAAATAACTTATAAGCGAATTCCCGCATTTTATGTTGATATCGATGTTTGGTAGGGTTTTAAGATCATGATAGTTTGTATCATCAAAGCTTTCATAAAAGCTGTGTTTTAAAAGCTCTATCCAAAGCCTTAGTTTAGTGATCTCACATGAGTTTGGGTTGATATCTACTCCAAAAAGGTTGTTTTCTATGATGTCTTTTTTACGCTCGAAAAGTTCTTTTTGACAAAGGTGGGTTTTGTCTTTGTCAAAATCAGGGCGTTTATACTCTAAAAACTGGCCTTTGTGATTTTGCACTAAAATTTCATCATTTTGCACGCTTAGGTAAAAGTCCTCTTCAAACAAACCAAGCTCATAATGCACCATAAGCATGGCATTTAAAGCTGAAACTAAAAAATGCCCACTTCCCACCGCAGGATCACAAATGCGTATGGAATTTAGCAAGGCTAGTTTTTGCTCTTGGGGGATTTTTTCTTGGCGTAGCTGGGTTCTTAGCTCGTTTAGCTTGGTGGCATTTAGCTTAAAAGTATGGTTAAACTTATCTAGCACGACTTTTTCTATGCTTGCTTTACACATATATGAAGTGATAAAGCTTGGGGTATAAAAACTACCTTCTTTGTAGCCATTTAGTTTTTCAAAGACATTTCCTAAAACGCTTGAGTTGATGAGTTCTTTTTGTTTGATGAGTTCTTCGCTTTGCTCATCTGCTCCAAAATCAAAGCTGTCTAAAAACTCAAACAAATACTCAAGCAAACCTACTTTACCTTTTTTGCTTTTGCCTTTGTCATCTTTTAACTGCGTGTGTGGGTGATACTCTAGCAAAGCATCATTTTCCAAAGTAGCGATTTCTAGTGTAGTTTTTTCGATGGCTTGTTTTTCAAAAAGTGATGAATTTAAATAAGGCAAATAGCTAAATTTACTCTGCGTCCTTGTGTGCTTTTCTTTAGCCAAGATATCAAAGAAAAGGTGTGAAAGGGTAGTAAAATTTGGAATTTTTTCATAGTTTAGAAATTTAAGGGTTTTATCATCATTAAATCTAACTAAATTAGACTCGATAAGCTTTAAAAATAAAATGCGGTTTAGCCAAAGTATGATGAATTTTAACACCTCTTCAAAGTCATGCTTTGGAAGCTTGCTCGCTATGAGATGATAAAGCGTGCCTTGGGCTTGTTTGCTTTGCTCACTTTGTGTGATGATGAATTTAGAAAGTTGTTTGCTCTCGCTTAAACCTAAGATGTATAAAAGCTCTTTATAGAATGCGTTGTTTAATGAGTTTGCGTCATTTGGGCTAAATTCATTTAGCAAAAAGTCTCTATGAAAGGTTTTAAAAATGCTTGCTAGGTTTTTGAAATTTGACTTTTGCTTGTCTTTTAAAAATGCTAAATCGATAAAAAAGCCTTTTAAGCTTTCTTTGGAATTTTCTATGAGTTTGCTTGCTTCTTTGTAAAATTCATCGGTGTTGCCTTTAAAAAGTGAATTTGGGCTTTGAAATTCTTCAAAAAGCTTTTTAAAGCTTGTGTTTTTATAAAAAAGCTCTTCAAATTCACTAGCTTTGAAAATGTAGAATTTATAAAAGTCTGTGATGATGATAAATTTCAAACTAAAGCTATGCTCTCTGTTTCTAAAATAATACAAAATGGCTTCATGCAAGGCTTTGGAATTTGGCTTTGCGTGGATGATGAATTCTTTTGAGTTGGGCTTTTTAGCTTCGATGAGAACTTCTAAGTCTTTGCTAAACTCATCTTTAGCAATGGCTAAATCAATCTCGCTTTTGCCTTTTTGCTTGGTTTTGATGTGGGTTTTGAAATTTAGAGTGGTTAAAAATGGACTAAGTGTGTTAGCTACAAGATAATCTTCATTTTCACTTTGTGAGCTTTCAAGCCTTTCTAGATACTGCATTAAAGCCTTGCTAAAAGTATCAAATTCATTTTGTGTAATTTGCTTTTTGCGGTAGTAGGGGTTGAAAAAATCTTTTTCATTTAGCAAAGTAAAGTGCATTTTTAACCTTTATAAAGAATATTTTATATTTTACTAAAATTTACTTTAAAGGATTGAAAAGACTTTATGAAAATATAAAAACAAATAAATTAAAAATTAATAAAAAATTATTAGATAATATTTATTATTGCATTTTTTATATTTTTATACTAAGAAAATTTTAATACTAAAGTTATACAATAAGTTTATATTAAAAATATCAAGGAGGCAAAATGGGAAAAATTTTAGTTTTCTGTTTAGCGCTTGTTTCTTTTGTTTGCGCTAAAAATGAATTTTTTACAAGTGAAGTAAGCTCACTTTACTTAAGCAAAAATGACACAAAAGCTGTTGGTAGATTGCTACCCACAAATCCTTTTGAAGTATTAAAAACTGATGGAAATAAAGTTTTAGTCAAGATCACAGGCTATGTTAATCCTGCTTCGCCTTCTGTGCTTTATTACAACGATAGTCAAAGAATCATAGTTGCTGCATTTTCTAAAAATACAAAACTTGATTTTAAAACTTATACTAAAAGCAAAAATGGAAAATGGGATAAAGCTACCATAGAAGTTTGGACTGACAAGAAAGATTTTGCAAAAAGCAACAAAGAAATGTTTATAAAAGCTAAAGAGCTTTATATGAATAATTGCGGAATTTGTCATAGCGTTCATAAAGAAAGTGAATTTAGTGCTAATGGCTGGCCTGCTACTTTTAGATCAATGGTAAATAGAACAGGAATTGATAAAAAAGATCATTGGCTAGTGATACAGTATTTGCAAAAAAATGCAAAAGATTTTAAGGAGGTAAAATAAAATGGGACTTGATAGAAGAAAATTTTTAAAAATCGGAGCAGGGTTAAGCGTGTTGCCTTTAGCTCCTAGTTTAGCCATGAGTAAAAATATAGAAGTTTCTCAAATAAATTCTGGTTTAGTAAAAAATGGAAGTGTGATAACAGCAGCACATTGGGGAATTTTAAAACTTACCATTAAAGATGGTGTGGTAATTAAAAGTGAGCCATGGGAAAAAGTAACACAAATTGACAATCCTTTACAACACTATACAGCAGATATGATCTACAAATCGCGCGTGAAATATCCTTATGTTAGAAAAAGCTATCTTGAAAATCCCGACAGTCCAAAACCTGAACTTAGAGGAAAAGATGAATTTGTGCGTGTAAGTTATGATGAGGCTATAAAACTTATAGCAAAAGAACTTAAAAAAACAAGAGAGCAAAAAGGAACTCAAGCTATATTTGGTGGAAGCTACGGATGGAAATCTAGTGGAAATATGCAAAATTGTAGAATATTGCTCCATAGATTTTTAAATGTCACAGGTGGTTTTGTAGGGACTACCGGAGATTACTCAACCGGAGCTTCTCAAATAATAATGCCTTATGTTGTAGGCTCTATTGAAGTATATGAACAGCAAACTTCATGGGAAAACATTTTAGAACATTCTAAAATAGTAGTTATTTGGGGTGCTAATCCTATCGCTACTTTAAGAATAGCTTGGACTTCAAACGATCAAAGAGGTCTTGCTTACTTTGAAAAATTAAAAAATAGTAAAATCAAGGTTATTTGCATAGATCCTATAAAAACCGAAACTGCTAAATTTTTAAATGCACAATGGATCTCTCCAAAACCAAATACAGATGTTGCTATGATGATAGGCATGGCTAGTCATTTGATCGAAAAAAATAAAGTCAATTATGAATTTTTAGAAAATTATACAAGTGGATTTGATAAGTTCAAAGCTTATTTAGATGGCAAGAATGATGGCATTAAAAAAGATACAAAATGGGCAAGTAAAATTTGTGGAATTGATGAAAAAATCATCAAAACACTAGCTGAAAGTTTTTATGATAACCCTACTATGATCATGAGTGGTTGGGGCATGCAAAGAGCTCATCATGGCGAGCAACCTCATTGGATGTTAATAACCCTAGCTTCAATGCTTGGTCAAATTGGCACTAAAGGTGGTGGATTTGGCTTAAGTTATCACTATAGTAATGGCGGTGTTCCATCATGCAAAGGTGGTGTTATAGGAGGTATTACAGCAGGAGCTGTAGGAATTTGGGAAAATGGTAAATTTAAAGGTATGCCAAAAAATGGAGAATCTCAAGGTGGTGCTGAATGGCTACAAAATACTGCTAGTTATTCTTTTCCTGTAGCTAGAATAGCTGATGCTTTATTAAATCCTGGGAAAGTTATAGACAATAATGGTTCTAAAATAACCTATCCTGATATTGACTTTATTTATTGGGCAGGTGGAAATCCATTAGTTCATCATCAAAATACAAACACTAACATCAAAGCATGGCAAAAACCAAGAACTATAGTTGTAAATGAAATTTATTGGACTCCAACTGCGAAAATGGCAGATATTGTAATGCCTACCACAAGTTCTTATGAACGAGATGATATTACCATGAGTGGAGATTATTCTAATATGAATATAGCTCCAATGAAACAAGCAGTATTACCAATAGGCGAAAGCAAAGATGACTATGAAATTTTTGCTGATATTTGTAAAGTGTATGGAGATGATGTATTTAATGCTTATACCGAAAATGGTAAAAAAGCAAAAGATTTTATTAAAGAATACTACAATAGCGCTTTAAAACAAACTCAAGCTTATGGGGATGTATTTGAGCCAAAAATGCCAAGTTTTGAAGAATTTTGGGCCAAAAATGAGCCTATAACTTTTTCTCCAACTATAGAAAGTATGGAATGGGTGAGATTTTCTGAATTTATTGAAGATCCTATCTTAAATGCTCTAGGTACTGAATCAGGTTTGATAGAAATTTACTCAAAAACTATCGAAAAGTATAACTATAAAGACTGCAAAGCACATCCAATGTGGATGGAGCCGATAGAATGGCTAGGAAATGCTACCAAGGAAACACCTTTTCATCTACTAACTAATCATCCAACAGATAGGCTTCACTCTCAAATGTGTCATACCTTATTGCGTGAAAAATATGCAGTAAATGATAGAGAACCTATCTTAATCAATCCTATTGATGCTAAAAAACTTGGAATCAAAGATGGTGATATTGTAAGAGTTTTCAATAAAAGAGGTCAAGTTCTCGCAGGTGCTGTGGTAACTAAAGATATTATGCCAAATGTTGTAAGATTATGCGAAGGTGGCTGGTATGATCCAAATGATGAAGGAATGTGCAAATACGGAAATGTAAATGTCTTAACTATTGATATGCCAACTTCTGAATTAGCAAACGGAAACATTTCTCATACAGGCTTAGTAAATATAGAAAAATATAAGGGATTACCGCCTAAAATAACAGCATTTACAGCTCCAAAAGGCGCTGTATAAACATTCTCTTTCTTAGAAGATAATTTCTTCTAAGA